>JBDSAQ010000054.1:0-30691 GCA_039922095.1 Ginsengibacter sp.
GCTGTAAAAAAGATTTTCGTTCTTTATTATTCCAGCCAATGCCTGGTGTGGGATTTATAATATTTGATTGCAGCGGCAGTAAATTTTCATTACTATTTTTAGAAGACATGACATAATTATTTTCAACTGAAACTTCATCCATGTCCAGAGCAACAGTATAAATTCCTTTATCAGATAATATTGATGAATACTCTCCATTATTTGCTCCTATATCTATTGCAGTTTTACAGTGCAATGAGTCAACGTATTCACTTACTATTTTACGCTTTTGATCTTTCCCGATTTCTGTATAATTGGTATTGATATAATAATTTGACCATTGAGAAACGGGCATATTCCACTTCAGCTTTTTAACTGTATTCTCTAAATGGGAAAGCAATGACAATAATTTTTTTTTGGGGAGTGCTATTCGTTGACTATTTACTGGAATCTGTTTACTTTGGTGCTTAACCTGCATACGGGAATGCATAAAAAGATGAAAGTATAACCCAATATTAAATTTCGCTCTAAAAGGCAGCAGAGAAACGCAAAGCTCTAGTGGAATACCATCTATATTGGTTAAGGCTATTTTGCGAAGATGAACATTTACATAGGAACATAATGCAAGTGGTGCTAAAAAATGCTGACAAAACTGTTGATATGCACTCCAGGGTTTTTGATCCTCATAAATTTCAAAAGATGCTGTGTCTATTAAAACAGGGCGATACCCAATAAACTGTATATTATAGACATTAGCATCTTTCAGTATCATACCATGCTCCAGCGCTAGCTTATTAATTGACAACGTTAGGAGTGCCGCAGCCTTTAACTGTGAGAATGACCATTCATACCCATATGAAATAAAGGGAATTGTTTCGGGCCTGAGCACCGTACCATATTCTTTAACGGCATCATAATCTCTTTTGTCCGCCAGCTGATGTCCTACAATTTTTTTTTGTTTAAAAAGAATGTTATAGAGATCTGATGAAATTAAATGGTTAAAATGAGGCAGGTATTCATCGTGAAGATATCTAACCAAAATACCTGCTTTGGTATAAGCCACGAATGAATGTGGATCTCTGAATGAACCAGGCTCAGCGATCATCTTTCATTTTACCAGTCAACTTATTATAGAAGTGCATAATTCTCGCCTTTATATAATCCCGTAAATTTTTAAATAGGGCCATTGTACTAACTAACGTAGCTATTATTATCTGCACAAGTAAACTTCCGGAACTGGGGTCAATATAGCCTAAAAATAAAATCATAATGCTCAAAATTAAAACAGTATTAGTAAAATTTTCTCCGGATAAAAAGGTATATAGTAATTAATAAAAAAACAACTCCGCCACCTACTATAATAGAAAATAATTTTGACACTTTTTTAATTTTCAAAGGCATTTCAGGCACATCAATTATCTGGTAAATTGGTGTTTCCCTTTGTAAAGTGATCTTTGCTATTTCCAAGTTTTTTACAACCTCTCCATATGCTGTTGCTAATACTGTAGCCCGTATCTGGCTTTTTTGAGCAGGCGCCCTTTGCAACTGCAAGGCCGGATTTAAAGCAAATGTACGGTCTACTTCTGAAGCTGTTGAAGAGATAGCTCCCCCCAATTGCCCTCTAAGGCTGTCTGCTTCCTTTTGTAACATTCTCAAATTCAATTTGGCTAAACTTGTTTTTGTTTCAATATAAAAATTTGCAGTTTCATCCATCAAGTACCTTGTAAGATAGCAGGAGAATAATTCGTTAGTAGTTCTGGTATTCACTTCATACACACTCAGTTTTTTATCTGTTCGTAACACAGTAAGATTATTTTTTAGAATACTGCTATACACTTCTCGCAACAAACTATCCTGTATAAGACTTAAACCAGCGATTTCCGCAGGAAAAGGAAACTGATTTTTGGTTCTTTTACTTTTTTTCCATTGTCTATCCCATTCCCATTCCCTTACGATAATGTTTGCCAAAATTTCATTTGACCCAGGAGGCTTTTTAAATAGCACAGCCTCTATCATTCTTTTCGATTTAAATAAGGTGAGGATATTTTCGCCTGAAAAAACATCGTTACCACCGGATCCTGCGTCAATTCCGAACTGATTAACCAATGCGGATAAACCACCTTCCTTGGAGCCGCTTGATAAAACAAAAGTTAATTTAGCACTATAAGTTGGTTTTGTATAGATGGCAATGAGTAAGCCAAGAGCCCCACCAATAATACCTGCCAGTAAAAGGATGATCCATTTTGATAATAAATATTTAAAAAAAGAACCTATTCTTAATAAGAGGACTCTCAAAGGTATCTCATCATTATTTTTCTGTATCATTAGTATTTTCTACTTGAACAATAGATAATTGTCATCCCTCCTAAATAATGCTACAACAATGTCCACGCCAGGTGTTTTAGCATGATTTCTCTCCTTTTATTCTTAGGGAGAATATGGGTATGATAAATCCTACTGTTGGTTAATTTTAAATATTCATTCTAAGACTTGTCAGTTTACAGAGATTAATGAATTTTGAAAGAGCTATATATCTTATTTATTATCTCTACAGTTTTTAACCCTTCAAAAGCACTCGTTGAAATAGAGGCATTATTTTGAAGAACATCAATAAGGTTTTCATAAACTTTATCATGATTAGACATAGAACCAATGTAATTGCCGTAATTATTAGGGGATCTCCCCTCCGGAAGATCTTTTATTTCAAAATTATCAATAGACTGATATTCTAATTCATTAAGATATTGTCCGCCTATTTTTACTGTTCCTTTCTCAGCAAAAATAGTCAGGGAACCCTCCATATTTTTTTTAAAGCTGTTTACAGTATAATTAATAGTTCCAATTACACCATTATAAAATTCCAACACTGCTACACCGGTATCTTCAAACTCTATCATTCCGCGGTGGGCATAATTATTCGAAAGGCCATAAGAGCTTTTTACATCTCCAATCATCCAATACAACAGATCAATAAAATGGCTGAATTGAGTATATAATGTTCCTCCATCATACTCCCGGGTTCCCTTCCACGAATTTGTATAATAATGTTTATCCCTGTTCCAGAAACAACTTAATTGTATACTGTAAATTTTTCCAAGTATTCCTTTATCTATTGCATTCTTTACTGCAATTACCGGTGGGTTAAACCTGTTTTGTTTTATTGTAAACAACCTCTTATTATATCTCTCTGCGGTTTTTATCATCTCTTCGCAATCGGCTATACTAATTGCCATGGGTTTTTCACAAAGTACGTGAAGCCCTGCCTGCAGCGCTTTTATTGAATGCTCCGCATGTAATCCATTTGGTGTACAAACAGATACTACATCAATCTTATCTTTTTCATTTTCCAGAGCTTCGTCAATGCTTACATAAGCTTTGCAGTTATAGCCATCAGCAATATTGTTTGCTTTGTTTTTATCAATATCACATACAGCAATAAGTTTTCCTAAATTACTTATATGCATGGCATGTCTTTCCCCAATTTTTCCGCAGCCGATTAATAAAAATCTAATTTTATTCATTATTATTTATATCTCCAAATGATGAATATCGTTTACTTAATTTTATTGACCTTAGTACTGAATGCAAAGCGGTAGCCAATAGTTACGCGTATATTAGCAGCGAGTATAAGTAATAGGTCGGGGCTTTTAAAATTTCATTATTACTTTCCTGTATCATTATTATTTTACTAATTGAACAATCGCAATAATTACTCCTGCTAACGATGCTACTGCGCTGGCAATGCCCAGGGTTTCAGCTACATTTCCTCTCCTTTTTTCTCTTGGAGAGTAAGTGGGTACAATAATCTCAGTACCGGGTTTTATTTCAGGATACCGTCTAAAAAAAAGGAAATGACTTGTTTTGGCAGCCTGGCCATTAGGATATAAAGCATATACTTTATTTTTTCTGGCATTATCAGTAAATCCTCCGGCATCACCAATATAGTTCCTCAAATTATTTCTCTGGTTATAAGCGGCCTGTGTTGGATAAAGCACCTCACCGGTAATTTTTATTTCTTCATCATTGCGTGGTATAAATAACTCATCTCCAGGTTTTAAAATAAGATCCATGTCTGCACCAGGATGTGTCATAATTGAAATAAGGTTTAAAGGTATCTGATCAAAAAGCCGTGCCACCGAGGCTACCACCTGGCCAGATGAATCCTTTAATTGTTTTTGAATTTTATCAACCTTTGCAGAATCAATTTCTGTGGTAACATTTCGTTCCCTGATGCGTTTTAAAAAAGCTCCTGCAGCAAATGCTTCGGGAGCAAGCCCCCCCGACCTTTTCAATAGATCACTTATTCTTTCTGCCCTATTTGATAAAACATAAGGCCCTGGATATTGCACCTGTCCTGTTACACTTACTGATTGTAGACCTAAATAACCCGGCAATCTGCGTATAGTTACTACATCAAAGGGTTGCAATGAAGTATTTTGAATACCTAATGTAAGATCATCTACATTCTGTACACTAATGATCTCGCTTAAACGATTATCCAGTGCTGTTAAAGTATCTCTTCGGATAAGCCGTGCTATTTCTATTCTTTGTGGAAATGCTGCATCAGTAAACCCCCCTGCCTGTAATATCAGGTCTTTTAATGATATACTATCCACATACCTGTAGCTTCCAGGCAACCTTACTTCGCCTTGAATGAAAACTGTAAATTCATCTTTAAGGTCAAATATAGAAGAGATGATAACCCTGTCTTCACGAATGAGTTTTATATCATCGATCCCCTGTAATACTCTTCCCGCATCAAAAGAAATTATCTCAGTAGTAAGATCTGGCTTTAACCTTATTAACTGTGCTCTTTTAGTATAAGCATCCTCTCTTAATCCGTCTGCATTTTTTATAAGCTGTCCCAATGTTAAGTTGGGAGTGATCTCAAATATCCCGGGACGAAAAACAGCGCCTGATACCGTAACCCTGTTTTGAAAACGATTGAGAATTGTTGAGACCTGAAAAAAATCTCCCGGCCGGGGAGAATAAGTTACATACTCAGATTGGTTAATATCCTGAACTCTTTTTTCCTTATCGGTTAATTGTATAACTTTTATAGAAGCTTTGAAAGCATTGTCAGTAAACCCGCTTGCAAACCTTATAAGATCAAGCAGTGTTTCACCGGGAAGCATTTCAAATATTCCGGGTCTTTTAATTTCTCCTTCAATGTCAACTCTGTTTTTGTATATCGGAATTCTGATGATATCATTTTCCTCCAACCTTACATTATCAGCTTCGCTTCCGCTTAACAGAAAGTTATACAGATCAATTTTTTTTTCTACCTTATTTTGTCGAATTAATTCAATTTCCCTAAAGCTCCCATTTACTCCCGGCCCCCCACTTAAAAATAATGCATTAAATACTGTGCTTAATGAGGAAACAGTGTATGTGCCGGGCTTTGCGCTGCCTAAAAGAGTTACACGAATGCTTCTTATCTTTCCGAGATTAATAGAAAGCCTGGAGCCACCTGAACGTAAACTGCTGTAAATAAAGGTCATTCTTTTTCTTATCCTATCTCTTGCTTCTTCTATCGTATAGCCAGATATTTTTATTTCACCAACATTCGGGATAAAAATTGTTCCTTCAGGAGAAACTGTAAGATTAAAAGAGGCTTCCTGCAATCCATAAACAGCTATTTGCAATTCGTCGTCAGGGCCCAATTTATAATTTACAGGTGTGGCTATTTTTAAATCAGGCTGAAATGAAAGTGAAGCTGTTGAAAATAATTCATAGCCAAATATTTTAGAATTTACCTGAATAGATTCTGTGCTATTTGCTTGAGTAATACTGTTACTCCGATCAGTAACCTGGTTAGAATTATTCCGATCAGTAACCCGATTTAATTGATTAGTGCCAGAGATTTTATTCTCAGTAAGTGCTGCCAATCTTTGATGAAGCTTGGCTATTTCAAAAGCGGGAAGACCCTTAGCTAAAGCGATTTGTTCTGCCTGAGCCTCACTGATACCTGACTGCATTAATTGCTGCTGATATTTTATGATTTCTGCATCGCTTAACTGATCAACTCTTATATGACTCAAATCTTTACCTGTTAATATATCCTGAGAATAAGATGTGATACCACAGGTGATAAATAACACACAAAAAAATAGCCTTAATATAGTACGCATTTTTATTTTTTTATTTATAACAATTGCCGCAATGTATGTTATGAATCATCCCAAATATTTTAATGACTATCTTTTTTGACATTAGCACAGCTTCGCTATTCCTGAGTCACAGAGCCAGGTTAGTTTTTAGAGATTGAAACTCTTTAAAGTTATTTTGTATTAATCTGTCGTTCTGTTTAATAATCTCTACTTTGCAATTGTATAATCTCCTATAATACACTGTTGAATTTTCTATATCTCTATAAATAAAAAATTCAATGTATACACAATACTTTATACCGCACAAGCACAAAAACAAAGGGTGAAATAATCAAAAAATTAATTTTGATCTACAGATTAAAGGGGTATTAAAACATAAGTGCGGTTAAATATATAAAAGTTCTTTGAGATTCTTAACAGACAGGCATTTTACTACTGTGCTGGCATGTATATTCAATTCACAAAATAGATTTATTAAAATATGACATAGCATATTGTAAGATATAAGCATGTCTATAGAATTAAGCCAGCTTGATTTTGGTTGTAAGTATAAAACAAAAAATAAAAATTGTGTTTCAAAAAAAGTGTTATAAGTTGGAAAAGAATATTGCCATACATCTATTATTTGAAGATAACATTTTTAGTACAACCTGAACTCTATATAAATGCTGAAATTCCAAAAGATTTTTCTCACGATAGCTTTGCTTGTTATTTCTAATTGGCTCAAGGCGCAGGAATTCGGCGGTAATCCCCCATCTGTAAAATGGCAACAGGTTAACACACCCACTTCACGAATAATCTTCCCGGTTGGAATGCAATCAGAGGCAATAAGAGTAGCAAACATAATCTCTTACCTGAATAATAGCACACAACAAAGTATTGGCAACCGGCAACATAAAATAAATGTTGTACTGCAAAATCAAACTACTATTTCTAACGGATATGTTGGCCTGGGTCCTTTTAGGAGCGAATTTTTTTTAACTCCCTTACAAAATAGTTTTCAATTAGGAAGTTTGCCCTGGGTTGATCAATTAGCCATACATGAATTCAGGCATGTACAACAATATAACAACTACAACATTGGTATTTCAAAATTGATGCGGATTTTGTTTGGCGAAGAAGGACAGGCGCTGGCAAATAATGCGGCAATACCAGATTGGTTCTTTGAGGGTGATGCAGTGTATAATGAAACCAATGTTAGCAGCCAGGGGCGGGGTAGATTACCATTTTTTTTTAATGCCTACCGCTCTTTATGGCAATCAAATAAAAATTATAGCTGGATGAAATTACGTAATGGCTCATACAAAGATTTTATACCTGACCATTATGCTCTCGGTTATTTACTCGTAGCGTATGGCAGAGAAAAATATGGTAATGAATTTTGGAAAAATGTTACGCATGATGCTGCCGCTTTTAAAGGAATATTCTATCCTTTTCAGATAGCTATAAAAAAATATTCAGGGAAAAACTTTATAGAATTCAGAAATGATGCTCTGCAGTTCTTTAGAAATAATCTTACCAATACTACAGTTCAGAAAAATATAAGGAAACATAAAAACGAAAATTATATCAGTTACGAATATCCTTCTTATACTGAAAGTAAAGCTATAGTATTTGTGAAAAGCAGTTATAAGTATCCCCCGGCATTTTATATATTTGAAGATAATAGAGAAAGAAAAATAAGAACAAAAGATGCGTCAATTGACAATTACTTTTCTTACCGTAATGGCAAAATTGTATATACTTCATACCGTCCGGATAAACGCTGGGGCTACAAAGATTATGGTGAATTACAAATATTGGACGTTACAAATGGCAGGCAACAAACACTTACAAAACAGTCTAAATATTTTTCACCGGATATTAGTGAAGATGGAAAAAGAATTGTAGTTGTTGAGGTTGAACCAAAAGGGGAATCATCTTTACAAATACTTAATGCAGACAATGGAAAAGTTATTTCAAAGGTTCCGAACACAGACAGCTTATTTTACACTTTTCCAAAATTCTATGGGGCTGATAAAATTATTTCGGCGGTAAGAGATCAGTCGGGCCGTATGTCATTAGCGCAAATAAGTATTAACTCTGGTGTTGCTGAATATTTATTGCCATTCTCATTTAACGTTATCGGTTTCCCAACTATATGGCATGATACTGTTTATTTTTCTGCATCGTATAAAAAGGATGATAAATTGTTTGCTTATTCTATTGAAAATAAAAAGTTACTTACACCGGAATCTTTTTTGGACGGAGAAGCTTTAGGTTATTATCAGCCTTCAATAACTGATAATAAAATTGCATGGACAACCTTCACTGCTAATGGCTTTAAACTGGTTGAAAAAGATAGGGGCATCCTAAAATGGAAAGATGCAGATACGACATACTTCCATGATATCATTTTTGATTTCATGATTACATCTTTAAATAAAAATAATGCCAATGCACTGGGATTAATTCCGCAAACACCCTTAAGCTTTAGCAAGTATTCAAAAGCAACAGGCTTACTTAATTTTCACAGCATTGAACCTGCAGTAAACGATCCGGAATATTCAATAACATTGGTGAGCGAGAATATTTTGAATACGCTCCAATCTCAATTATCATTTACTTACAATAACGATGAGCAATTTAAAAAAATTGGTTTCAATGGAGTTTACAGCGGTCTGTTTCCATATTTATCAGCAGGTGTTGATTATACAATCGACAGGCGGGGCAGGTATCATGGCCAAAGGGTATATTGGAATGAAGTTGAGCCTGGAGCAGGAATTAGTTTACCGTTGAATTTAAGCAAGGGCAGGTCTCTAACTAATATGAACATAGGTACCCGGTACACTTTTAATCAAACAAATTATAAAGGAGCTTATAAAGATACTTTGGGCAAAGTTTCATACAGTTATTTAAATAATTTTTTCTCATTCACTACTCAGGAATTAAAAGGCAAACAACAAATATATCCAGCGTTTGCCCAGGCACTGAGCATCAGTTTTAAAAAAGCTGTTACTAATTATACTGCCTCGCAATTTGTAGTTAATGCCAACTTTTATTTACCAGGGCTTTTCGGCAATCAAAGTATAGTTTTAAATGGAGCATATCTAAAGAGAAGTAAATTCAATCAAATAAATTTTTCAAGTAATTTTCCATTTTCGAGAGGCTATGAGTCAGAAAATTTATATCAGATGGCTAAGTGGGGAATAAACTATCATTTTCCTTTGTTTTATCCTGATAAAGGGTTTGCTAATATTGTATATCTCTTACGCACACGGGCTAATTTATTTTATGATCAAACTCATGTGAATGATTTTTTTAGCAATGGCAGTATTTTTAAAGCAGACTTGAGATCAACAGGTGCCGAAGTTTATTTTGATACAAAGTGGTGGAATGAATTACCATTAACTTTAGGCATACGTTACAGCCATTTGTTAGATGATGATTTGTTTGGACAACCCGGAAAAAACCGCTGGGAGCTGATATTACCTGTTAATCTATTGCAACAATAAATCTCCAAAAGATAAAGCATAAACAAAAGGAGTTAATTGAAGTAAGATTAATTTTTACAACGTTATTGTATCTATACTCCATTTATTCCTGTGAGCTCAATCATTTCTTTTGCATTCTTTATTGCAGACCCATCTATATCATTTTTAAAATAGATGAATGCCTTTTTTTACAGACTTTATATAAATTAATTTAAAAATGTCTGTTTCTCATTTAATATCTTTAACTCACAGAATTTCCGCTAATCCGTACACAATAAGCAAACACCTGCACAATGAAAAAATTCTTTCTGATTTCAATTATTACTAATTTATTTTTTGCCTCTTCTTACGCACAGAGCATAGGAATTACTAATGATGGCCTGGCACCACACCCGAGCGCTATGCTTGATGTGAGAAGTGCTGATAAAGGCTTACTTATACCACGGGTAGCGCTTACGGGTACAAATGATCTTTCCACTATATCATTCCCTGCTACATCATTATTAGTTTTTAATACCGTTGTAAATGGTACAGGAAGTACATCTGTGATGCCGGGTTATTATTACTGGAGCGGTACTGCATGGCTCAGGCTTATTACGGGTAGTATCTCCTCAAACCTTGTGGCTATTGGTGATTCTGCATTATTAAATAATACTAATGGGGTGGCGAACACTGCCGTTGGTACAAAATCTCTTTATGCAAATACCACCGGAAATTCTAATACTGCAAATGGATTTAGTTCACTCCAAAACAATACTGCAGGTAAATTCAATACTGCCAATGGAGGTAATACACTTCGTTCAAACATTACTGGGAACTATAATAGCGCAACTGGGTTCAATGCACTTTTTACAAATACCACAGGAGCTGGCAACACAGGCAATGGTGCTTATGCGCTTTTTTTAAATACAACCGGAAGCCTTAATACTGCCACCGGGGATCATACACTCACTGATAATAAAACAGGAAATTCAAATACTGCAGATGGTGCAGGAGCGCTTCGTGATAATATTGGAAATTTAAACACTGCTAATGGTGCAAGCGCACTGGAAAAAAACACAACCGGGAATAATAATACAGCTAATGGTTCTTATGCGCTTTACTTAACTACCACGGGATCGGAAAATACCGCTAATGGCTATAATTCACTTTTATCAAATATAACGGGAAGTAACAATACAGCTTTGGGGTCTGGAGCAGATGTTAGTTCTGATGGTTTAACAAATGCAACTGCTCTTGGCTATGATGCTAAAGTGAATGCCAGTAATAAAGTACGGATTGGTAATACTGCAGTTAATGTTATTGAAGGGCAGGTTGCGTATTCTTTTCCCTCTGATGCAAGATTTAAATATCACATACAAAACAATGTGCCAGGACTTGATTTTATAAAAAAGCTTACGCCTGTGACCTACTATTTTGACGAAGAAAAATTGGCTGAGTATACTAAAACCGGTATAATAAATAACGGTACTATAAAACCTGTATTATACAATGGAGGAAAACAATTGCATACAGGTTTTCTTGCACAGGATGTAGAAAAAATTGTCAGAGATTTAGGTTACAATTTTGATGGTGTTCATGCACCTGCCAATGATAAAGACCATTACAGCCTTGCCTACAGCCAGTTTATTATGCCATTGGTAAAATCAGTTCAGGAACAACAGCAAATTATAGAAGATCAAAATAAAAGAATAAACAGCCAGGCAGAACAAATTAAAAAGATGAATGAGAAAATTGAATCGCTTATAAAAGAAATTAAGCATTGACTAAAAATAAAATTCTTTTTTAAAGATGATTTTCGATTCTCCAGATACTTATTAGCCTCATATATCAAATTAAATATTACGAATTAAAGCAGGGCATACTTTTTGGTAATTCACAACCTTGAACATCTAATAAATTATTCACCTTAAAACAAGCCAAATGAATCTCCAAAAACTTTCAAAAACCTTTCTGATATTACTTTGTATCAGTTTATCACTGCCTGCATTTTCAACCGATAAAATTCCTGAAAAAGAATTGATCGGTGTTCCTGTCAATAATCCTGATAATGCGATCGAACCCATACTTAAGAGATTGCAGGAAATAAAGGAGATGAATAAGGAGAACCTATCCCGGGCTGAAAAGAGAGAATTGAGACAAGAAGTTAAACAAATGAAGAAAGAATTAAAAGCTAATAATAATGGGATTTATCTATCTGTCGGAGCAATCATAATAATTATTTTATTATTAATACTATTGCTGTAAGCTTTTGCATAACCATATTTGCAGAATCGGAATAAGAAGGAAATTTCTAAACAATAAGGTTGCCTAAAATGGGTAACCTTTTTTATTGAGATCATCACCTTGCAACCGGTAATTGATTTTTCCATCCGCTTAAGCGGAAAATATAAAAATTGTGAGCTGGTTTTTTATTTCTTGACACTTCAATCACTGTTGCCGTATCTATTCTGCTATAAAAGTTTTTATATTGTGTGTATACATTATAGTTTTCATCGGAATGCACAATACAATATGCCGTGGAAAAATTTACATTGTCTTTACGCTTTTTATTCATCCACATATATTCATGTAAGGCATTCATAGAACCTAAGCCTATCATTTGAATGCCAGATGGACGGCAGAAATAATACTCTTCGTGCGCTCCCCACCATGTATTACAAACCACCGGCGAACCTGGTTGCACTATTCCTTTTTTTATTTCATTCTTGTAAATAAGAGCAAATTTTTCTCCTGCTTCTTTCCAGCCATACATGTCCAGGGTAATATCCGCTTTACCAAGTTCATGCGGTGCTTTACTGCCAAAGTTGCCGGGGTAAAAATTAATTACGAGGGTACAAACAATTAAAAAAAGAATGTTTGCTCCAAGGCCAAATACAAGAAGCTTTGGATATATTACTTCTTTACTTATTCGTGCTAACCAGATGGCGGCAAGGGGCAGCAAAGCTATATATGCAGGGCCGCTCCAATGAGGCAACGTGGACCGGTAAAGAGAAATAAAAAGAAGAAGCAAACCAGGGATTATTCCAATAAGGTTATAGACAGACAAGGCCGGCGTTAAATACAATTTATACCTGCGCCATGTTAGTAATCCTAAAAAAATACACACTACATTAAAAGGATTGTTTATCATAAAATGCTGAAAGATGGTAGTAAAAAAGCTATACCAGTTTAATAAGAATCCCCTGGTGATTATTCTTTTACTATTAAAGCGATAGGTTAAAAAATTATGTTGAATGTTCCAGATAAGTATTGGGCTTGTTATAGCTAAAGCTATTGCCAGTGCTACATATAGCCGGATATTTGTAAGCCATATTCTTTTAAAGAATAAGATATAAAGGCCAAAGCCTGCCCATATAAAAACCCCATGAACCTTACTCATTATACATAATCCTGTACTAATTCCGAAAAGTATCCAGGGTAGCCATTTATCATCCTGCAGGGTGATTTTTGCTATCATCCATAAACTAAAAGTGTAAAACACCATTTGCGGCGAGTCAGGGAAAATAAAAAGCCCGGAAGTGATCCCGGCATAAAACGATGCATTATAAAGACACGCGGCAAACCAACCGGCTCTTTTAGTACTTATTGTGCTAACACATTTGTACATGAACCATGTTGCCAAAGCACAAGCAACAATACTTCCCAGTCTTAAAAAAACAACATATTTTTCGAGCAATAAGTTAACTGTAAATACCCTTATCCAAAGGGCTACCATAGGGGGATGATCAAAGTAATTCCACTTTAATACCTTGCTATAAAGCCAGTAATACGACTCGTCATTACCTAACTCAACTGAAGAAGCAATAATAAATCTAAGGATTGAAAAAAGTGCAATTAATAGAATAACTCTTTTTGTATAAACTTCGTTTTCTATCACTGCAATTATTTAGAATTACAAATTTATACCAAGCCCCATAAATATAATTTTGAAAATAGTTGCTGCAAAAATTATGTAGATATTTTAGCTCTGCAACTTATAAGGTTTTGTACGTTGATGTTTTATTATAAGAGGTATGTGAATAAAAAATTTCAGTGACCCCCGATAAACATTTACCGGAAGATCACTGATTAAATTGCTAAACGTGAACAATCTATTTTATTGTTTTGAAAATTGCCGGGTGATACTTCTAACAGGTTTCATCCATTTAACATTTAGCTGATAAATTCCACTTGGAAGTCTGCCAATACCATCCACGGTAATTGAATTATTACCATTCGCCAGTTGTTCCTGTTTTGTAATTACTTTGGCTCCTGCTGAGTTAAAAATAGAAATAACGGCCCTGTCGTTTACAGTATTCACAATATTTAAGTAAAGATTGTCTTTAGCAGGATTAGGAAAAATTAAAACAGATACTGCTTTATTATTACGTCTTATTAAAATTGTTTTACTATAATAAAATCCTCCATCGGGCTGATATTGTTTTATTCTGTAATAAAGTAAATTTGATACTACTGAAGCCACATTATCAACAAATGAATATTTACCACCAGAAGATGTTGCACTTTTAACCTCACTTATTTTATAGTAAGTTGTACCATTTTCACTTCTTTCAACATCATATCTTTCGCCGACTGTTTCATTTTCCACTGCCCATTTTAAATTAATTATGTTGTTACTTTCAACAGCATTAAAGGTTAAAAAGCTAACAGGCAATACCGTACTAAATATACTTAAACCAGTTATAGCAATAAGGTCGATTCCACCCTGGGCCCCAGTACCAAGCGGAAAAAAGGTAGAATTAGTCACATCTACCAGATCAGCGGAAGTTGCAGTTCCGGGCAGATCATTTGAAAAAAGAGAATAACCATAGATTGGTGTATTAGCCGTTACACCAAGATCTTTGAGTGAGATAAAAACTCCTCCTCGGTTTTGAGAAATGCTTGCCCCTGTAATCAATAGTTTTGACGGATAAGTTGCCTTTAGTACCCGGTAAGTTAGAGATGGGCCAGGATCACCGTAATCCTCCCTGCCAACACGTACTATAGGGCCGTAAGTAAGCGGATCCCCGGCCACATCAACAGAAGTAATCGCAGCTATGCAAAATGGATCATGAGTACCAGGATTACCTCTATCAAATACCGCAAACCCACTGCTATCTGGTGTTGGTGTTGAATAAGCAGAGGTTGCTAACCAATCCAGCCGTTCAATATTATTTCTATTGGCAGTTATATTGTCAAATAAATTATCTACCCCCTTATTATAAACATGGTTATTTAAAAAAGTATCCAGATGGCTTTGATATTCCGGAAACAAATTAAAAGTGTTTGCGCCCACGGTGACAGCCTCCGCCCATTCTATTGTATAATTTCCTGAGATATTTGCATTATTAACTCTGCGTAATTTCACATTACCTGTTACAGAGGGTGAGTAAACATACCCTTTTGTACCGGCATTAAATCCATCCAGGTATAATACCTTATTGTTTGGGCTCACACCCCAGTTATAAATATTGGCCCCTACTGTATAGGTGGAGTCGTATGGAGCTACAGAGGAAGTTGTATCTACAGCACTTATTGGTGTTTGAGAGGTTGCGGAAAAACTTAAAAGAATTGTAGTGTAAAATAAAGTTAAATTGATTTTCATATAGAATATATTTGAAATTGAGGGTTAAAATTACATCAACCTACTAACTATATCAAATAGCGTGCAAATTAAATATTAGAGCCTCACCAATAAACTAATAAGTGTAAGACTATTTTGCAACATAAAATTCTAATTTTAATGAATATAATTTTCGGTTTATCTAACCTTTTAGTCCCAAACCATTATGGTTACTGCCCAACAACTCATACAGCGATATGCACTGCAACCACACCCGGAAGGGGGATGGTACAAAGAATCTTATAAAAGCACAGCACATATATCCCAGAATGCTTTGCCGGATAATTTTAATGGTGCAAGGGTATTTTCAACAGCTATTTATTTTTTACTCGGGCAGGGAAATTTTTCAGCATTTCATCGTATCAAGGCTGATGAGTGCTGGCATTTTTATGCAGGTGATCCTTTGCTTGTATATATGATACAGCAGGGTGGGATCCTGGATATTATTCACCTTGGTAATGATATTGATAAAGGACAATTATTTCAGTATGTTGTGCCTGCCAATACATGGTTTGCAAGCAGGCCTGCTCCCAATAGTCTTTTCTGTTTTGTTGGCTGCACTGTTGCGCCTGGTTTTGAGTTTGCGGATCTTGAATTAGCAGATGCAGCAGAGCTATCCCTTGTGTACCCGGAGCATGAAATGATTATAAAAGAATTATGCAGGTGAATTTTTATTTAGACTCTCTCTCTCTTTACCATCTTACCTGAAAGATTGGCCAGGCCAAGTAAAACTACATATACTTAAACCCCATGGCAATTATTGCATAAATGATAGTTAGTACAAAATTTCCTTTAGCTGTTTTATCCCTGTGCCCATTTATAAAAATGGTGAATAATATAGCATTTGCCAATAAGCAAACGCTTATGGAAACTCCAATAAGATTGGGATTCATCTTCATCCACTGAAACAATTCAGTTAAAGAAAGTGATTTAAACTTTACATATTTGTAAACAAGAAACGCAATTAGAGGAGCTGCAAAACCTAATGCCAGGCCATAAATAAAATTATCTTTTTTAAAGATCATTATATTTTCCAGTTTTTCTCCAGGGTCTTCTTTAATTCATAATGGGTAAGATCAAATTGTACCGGCACAATACTTACATAGCTATTCTGCAAAGCCCATACATCAGTATCATCGCCTTTATCAAAATTTACAAATTCACCTGTAAGCCAGTAATACTTTTTTCCATGTGGATCAAGGCGCTCATCAAAGTCCTCTTCATATTTGGCATACGCCTGCCGGCATATTTTTACACCTTTTATTTCATTTAAGGGCACCACAGGTATGTTTACATTTAGCAAAAGATGCTTATCCATCGTGGTTTTTAAAAGGCTTTCCACAATTTTATGAACGTAAAATCTTGCAGCAGTAAAGTCAGCTTCAAATTTGTAATCCAGTAAAGAGAAACCTATACTGGGGATGCTCTCAATGCTTGCTTCCATTGCAGCACTCATGGTGCCGCTGTAAAGAACATTTATTGAATGGTTAGCACCGTGATTTATTCCGCTGAGACAAATATCCGGCTTGCGATGGAGAATTTTATCCACAGCAAGTTTAACACAATCAACAGGGGTACCGCTCGTTTGCCAAGTTTCAACTCCCTCAATAATATCTTCTACTTTATTTAATCTCAAGGGAACGCCTATAGTTATAGCATGGCCCATTCCGCTTTGAGGTTTATCTGGGGCAACAACCACTAATTGCCCGAGCCCCTTAACAGCTTCCACCAAATTACGTATACCCGGTGCAGTAATCCCATCGTCGTTTGTAATAAGTATTATAGGTTGTTCAGTCTCAGTCATCATTCGTTTTATAGTGTTTATCAGGTATCAGGTGTCAGGTATCTGGTTTCAACTTCCAATTAATTAAACCATCTGTATAAAGGCCTTGCAATAGCTTCCCGAAATGGCCAGGGTATCGCTGCGAGTATCAATAAAATAGCTAACCCAAAAAAAAGTAAAGAGCGTTTGTGTTTTGCCTGCGATGTCGTTCCACGTTTTACTGAAGTTCTCCCAACATGCACTAATACCCATGCTATTAACATCAGCAATGCATGTTCCATTGTAAAAAAACGGTTATTAGCATCTTTCATATTATTACCTAAATCTTTAAGCCGGTCAAACCACGAATTAGTGAAATATAATATCAAGCCCAGCAATAATTGAATATCACAACTAAGCATAAAAAAGAAATTGCTTTTACTATCAGACGATGTATAATTTCTTTTGCTTAAAACTCCGGAGATAGCGCTAAACACCGTCCACAAGCCAAATACAAGTACTGCCCAACGGATAAGATTATGTAACACCATTGACATTTGCATAATAGAATTATTTATACAAAAATAAGGGTATTCCTTTTTAGCATTTCTCTTAGCTCCCGGAGAATTCACTATCTATCTATATAAACGCTTATTTAAAAACTTATTGTTAGATATGGATGGCAGTTTAAAAAATAGGGTTATTTAAACACTTCAAAACTCACTATACATCTTGCTATAAAGTGTTATCTTATTATATAATAATTGCAAATCACTTCATTATCTTTACTTCAAAATTACTTTATGAAATATATTTTAATCATGCTTTGTTCCTTTTCAATATTTGTCACAAATGCCCAGCAGCATTCATTAGAAAAAATATGGGAAACAGATAGCATTGTAGCTGTACCGGAATCTGTTTTACCTGATGCAAACAAAAGTATTTTATATGTCTCGCTTATTGACGGGGGCGGCTGGGATGTAGATGGTAAAGGTGGTGTAGGCAAACTAAATACAAATGGTAAAAACTATGATTCTTTGTGGATCACGGGCCTTAATGCTCCCAAAGGAATGGGTATTACGGGCAATAGATTATTTGTAGCTGATATAAATAGTGTAGTGGTAATAGATATTAAAAATGGAAAGATTGAAAAGAAGATAAACATTGACAGTGCCAAAGGATTAAATGATATAACAGTGAGCGATCAGGGAATTGTATATGTTTCCGATTCAAGAACGGGCAACATCTTTAGAATAAAAAATGATATACCTGAGCTTTATTTATCCAACATGAATGGTGTAAATGGGCTAAGATGTATTAACGATGATTTGTTCATTGGTGCAGGTAAATCTTTTGTAAAGGCAAATGCACAAAAACAACTGACCAACATTGCAGAAGTACCACAAGCCATTGATGGGATTGAACCTATTGGTAACGGGGATTTTATTTTAACATCGTGGGGGGGCTATATCTATTATGTATCTGCCGGTGGAAATATTGAGACATTGCTTGATACTCATCTTGAGAAAAAAAATACTGCTGATATTGGTTATGATATTACCAGGCGTATTGTATATGTACCTACATTTAATGCTAAAACCGTAGTAGCTTATAAGTTGAAATAGCACGAAGTATATTTCATTTCTTACCATTCTCAATAAAAAATACTTACCGCAAGATATTGATTCAATTCTTATTTGCTAAAGCTTCC
The DNA here is from genome assembly GCA_039922095.1 of Ginsengibacter sp. GTDB lineage: Bacteria > Bacteroidota > Bacteroidia > Chitinophagales > Chitinophagaceae > Ginsengibacter. The sequence continues at coordinate 18,641 of JBDSAQ010000054.1, forward strand.
AATTACTAAAGAAGTGTCTGTTGTAATGTTATTTTTGGATTGATTATTTTTGTCGTTTTATTTAGAAGAATGACATTTTTTGAAACTATTGTAGTAGTACTGCTCGCAGTAATTTTTTTATCAGTGATCTGGCTGATAACAGAATTTAGCAGCATGAAAAATGCAATCCGCGAGAGAACCGGGATAAACAATGAAACAATAAAATTGCAACTACAGGCTTATGAAAGATTAACCCTGCTTTCTGAACGGATCTCATTACCGGATCTCATCAGCAGAATTCCTAATTCAGGTTTATCATCAAGACAAATGCAGGGAGCTTTAGTAGAAGCTATAAAATCAGAATATGAATACAATTTAAGTCAGCAGGTATATGTTTCCCCCGAGGCATGGCGGGCAGTTAATAATTTAAAAGAACAAAATATTTATATTATCAACCAACTTGCTTCTTCACTTCCATTGCAGGCTTCGGGTATGGACCTTAATAAGCAAATCATTGATTATCTTATGAACAATCCCCGGGCCTCTCTTCATAATATTGTTTTAGAAGCTTTAAATTTTGAAGCCAAAAAAATAATGTAAAAGCCCCTCCAAACCTCCGGAAGGAGAGGCTTATGCACATGGAGTTTGCAAGACTGTGAGCATGACTAATAATTCTGAATGAAAAATAAAAATAAAAAATACACTGATAGCGGCATTGAAATAAAAGAAGTTTATAATGATTACGACGCCCATAAAGCCCCTCCTTTGGAGGGGTTTGGGGAGGCTCCTGGTGATTTCCCTTTTACCCGTGGCATACAGGCTGATATGTACAGAGGAAAGCTATGGACAATGAGGCAATATGCAGGATTTAGTACAGCAGAAGAAAGTAACAAGCGTTATCATTATTTACTATCGCATGGTGTAATGGGCTTAAGTGTTGCATTTGATTTGCCAACTCAAATCGGCTACGATAGTGATCATATTTTATCAGAAGGGGAAGTTGGAAAGGCAGGTGTTGCAATAGACTCATTAAACGATATTGAAACTCTTTTTGAAAATATTCCCCTGCATGATATTTCAACGTCCATGACCATAAATGCAACAGGATTTATTCTGCTGGCCTTTTATGTAGCCCTGGCAAAAAAGCAGGGAGCCGATCTTACCCAATTAAGAGGCACCATTCAAAATGACATTTTGAAAGAATATGCTGCAAGAGGAACATATATTTATCCGCCAAAACCATCAATGCGCATCATTACAGATGTATTTGAATGGTGCAGTAATGAATTGCCTAAGTGGAATACCATTTCAATTTCCGGTTATCACATACGTGAAGCCGGAAGCACAGCTGTGCAGGAAATTGCCTTTACATTAAGTAATGGTAAGGCATATGTTAATGCTGCTTTAGCTAAAGGTTTAGACATTAATGTTTTTGGAAAACGCCTTTCATTTTTCTTTAATGCTCACAATAATTTGTTTGAGGAAATAGCTAAGTTCAGAGCTGCAAGAAGAATGTGGGCTAATATAATGAAAGAGGCAGGAGCTACTGATTCCCAGGCTATGATGATGCGGTTTCATGCCCAAACGGGGGGAAGTACATTAACTGCACAACAGCCATTAAATAATATCAGCCGCGTAACTATACAAACTTTGGCAGCAGTGCTGGGTGGCACCCAGAGTTTACACACCAACGGGTATGATGAAGCGCTAAATTTACCAACGGAAAATGCGGCATCCATTGCATTAAGAACTCAGCAGATTGTTGCTTTTGAAAGTGGGGTACCTGATACATCAGATCCGTTAGGGGGCAGTTATTTCATTGAAAGCTTAACCAACCAAGTAGAAGCTGAGGCTTTAAAGCTTATTAGCAAAATAGATAAAATGGGTGGAAGTGTTGAGGCAATTGAACAGGGATTTATGCAAAACGAGATTGCCCTGAGTGCATATGCCCATCAACAAAAAGTAGAATCCGGTGAAAAGATCATTATAGGAGTAAATAAATTTCAATCCGGGACAGGTGCAATACCGCCGTCTTTTAAAGTTAACGATAACATAAGACAACTGCAAATTGATAAGCTTACCTTGCTTAAGCAAACAAGAGATAAAAAAGCAGTAATTACCAACCTTGAAAAAATTAAACTAATTGCAAAAAGTAATGAAAACCTAATGCCTGCCGTTATTGAAGCAGTTGAAAATTATTGCACATTAGGTGAAATTGCTGATAGCCTGAGAGAAATTTATGGAGAGTTTTAAATAATTTTGTTCTTTATTAAATTAAAATATGAAACATTTTTTATTCGGAGCCTTTATCTTATTTAGTACTTATTGCTCTGCTCAAAAATATGTGTTGGTTGATAAAAACATGAGCCTTCCGGTTACTTACACTGATGCTATAACAATGCAGGATGGCTTTAAAGGCTACTTCCCCGTAGAGAAAGAAAAAATAAAGGACTTTATTACTGAGATAGAAAAAATAGCCCGGGTTTTAAGTGATCCTAAAGAGAAAAAGCCTGAAAAAATTGACCTTTCAATCGGAACTACAATTTTTCATGGGTTAAGAGTGCCGCTAAGCATAGAGGAAAGAATGGATATTGTTTTAACTACTGACTATGGAACAGGCAAGTCTACCATGCACCTTTCAGATGCGAAAATAAGCAACGCCAATAATGCTTTTTTTATTAAAACATGGCTAAAGTATTTGCGTGGCTATATTAATTGAATAGTTAATTAGCTTTCCCCAAAAATTCATACTGTAGTAAACCTCGCAAGATTCCGGATTTATAAAAACACTTGATAACCTTGAAGAATAAAAAATGCGTTGTGCATTCCATATTTAAGTAGTTTTCATAATTAATACAAAATATAAAAAATATTAATGTATCTTTAAGAGAAACGATCGCATGAATATAGAAATAGATCAGCAGCAAAAATTTACGGATCAATTCTCAAAGCTTGTAGAAGATGCTTCGCCAAAATTTAAATCTAAATGGAACCAGAATATCCAATTTATAAATCCAACCCGTAAAAAAATTATTCCTTCATTTGGTATGGGCGTTATTGATGCCCTTTCGGTTGAGTTAAGAGCTAAGTTTGAAGATTTACGGAATAAATATTATGATAAATCTCTCTAAGGTAGTATACAATCAATGGCATGATTTTATAATCTATAGAATGATATAGAAAATATTTATGCCATCATCCGTTGTATCTGCTATAAGCTACAATGCTGCTACAGCCACCCTGAGAATAACTTTTGTATCGGGTATGATATATGATTATAAAAATGTACCTGAAGAAGTATACACTGCCCTGAAAACCTCCGGCTCAAAGGGAACCTATTTAAATCAGCAAATAAAAGGCAGCTACCGGTTTGAAAAAATAAAATGACGATATAAACCTGTTTCCTGCAGAAGAGCATTTCATATTTCGCATATCCTTAATTCACTTATAGGTATTTCATTCGTTATCTTTGCATGTTTTAGTAAATGTTTAAAAGTTGAAATATGATAACAGTATCATCAAATGCAAAAGAATACATTAACCGTTTATTAATTGAAGAACATAAAGAAGAACAAGCTTTTGTACGTGTTGGTATAAAAGCAGGGGGGTGCTCCGGCCTTGAATATAAAATGAGTTTTGATACAGAAACAAAAGAAGGTGATCATGTTTTTGAAGATAAAGGCGTAAAAGTAGTGGTAGATATGAAAAGTCTGCTATATCTGTATGGAACTGAGCTTGATTACTCAGGGGGACTGGATGGAAAAGGACTATTTTTTAATAACCCTAATGCTTCCAGAACCTGTGGTTGCGGAGAAAGTTTTGCGGTGTAACTTTACGCGGAAATGAATTATAATGAGTAACAACAACGAAATATTAGAGCGCTTAACTAATGAAGCTTACGAATACGGATTCGTAACAGATATTGAGATGGACATAGCTCCAATAGGATTGAATGAGGAAACTGTGCGCTTTATCTCGGCAAAAAAAAATGAACCGGAATGGCTTCTCCAATGGCGGCTTAAAGGATTAAAGCATTTTCAAAAATCTGAAATGCCGCATTGGCAAAATTTTGAAATGCCTGATATTGATTTTCAATCCATTTCCTATTACGCTGCCCCAACTAAAAAAGTAAAATATAATAGTTTAGATGAAGTTGACCCCGAGCTAATAGCTACTTTCGAAAAGCTGGGCATTCCTCTAAATGAGCAAAAAATATTATCAGGCGTAGCAGTTGATGTTGTTTTTGATAGTGTATCGGTTGCCACCACCTTTCGCGGAAAATTACAGGAGCTTGGCATTATTTTCTGTTCTTTCAGCGATGCGGTAAAAGAGCATCCTGAGCTGGTAAAAAAATATCTTGGTACAGTAGTACCGTATACTGATAACGTTTTTGCTTCACTTAATGCTGCCGTCGTATCTGATGGGTCTTTTGCCTATATTCCTAAAGGAGTTCGTTGCCCTATGGAGCTATCTACCTATTTCCGCATTAATGCACAAAATACCGGTCAGTTTGAACGCACCTTAATTATTGCGGATGAGGGCAGCTATGTAAGCTATCTTGAAGGCTGTACCGCCCCGATGCGTGACGAGAACCAATTACATGCGGCAGTAGTAGAATTAATTGCTCTTGATAATGCAGAGATAAAATATTCAACTGTACAAAACTGGTATCCCGGTGATAAAGATGGAAAGGGAGGTATTTTCAATTTTGTTACAAAGCGTGGTATTTGCAAAGGTGTTAATTCAAAAATTTCGTGGACTCAGGTAGAAACCGGTTCTGCAATTACCTGGAAATATCCCAGTGTTATTTTACGGGGTGATAATTCTACCGGCGAATTTTATTCAGTTGCTCTTACCAAGAATAGACAAATTGCCGATACAGGTACTAAAATGTATCATATTGGCAAAAACACCCGCAGCAGAATTATATCAAAAGGTATATCGGCTGGTCATGGCAATAATAGTTACAGAGGATTGGTGCAGGTAGGTGCAGGCGCAGATAATGCCCGAAATTTTACTCAATGTGATTCATTATTGATAGGCGATCAGTGCGGCGCTCACACGTTTCCTTATATAGAATCAAAGAACAGTTCGGCCATTGTTGAGCATGAAGCCACAACTTCAAAAATTGGTGAAGATCAGATCTTCTATCTTAACCAAAGAGGAATTGATACAGAAAAAGCCGTAGCATTAATAGTAAATGGTTATGCTAAAGAAGTATTAAACCAGTTACCCATGGAGTTTGCGGTGGAAGCCCAAAAACTATTGGCTATTTCTCTTGAAGGAAGTGTGGGGTAAGGCCGGCCCAAAGGGAGGAAGAGAGAGGAAGGAGTTGATAAATAACTATAAGTACCAATAAATAATAATAAGGAACAACATGTTAAGTATAAAAAATCTGAGGGCATCTGTTGAAGGAAAAGAAATATTAAGAGGTGTGAACCTGGAAATAAAGTCGGGAGAGATTCATGCGATAATGGGGCCGAATGGTTCCGGCAAAAGCACATTGGCTGCAGTATTAGCCGGAAACGAGAACTATGAAGTAACCAGCGGGGAAGTGTGGCTTGATGGTAGGAACCTGTTAGAAATGGCACCGGAAAACCGTGCAAGAGAGGGAGTTTTTTTAGCTTTTCAATACCCTGTTGAAATACCAGGCGTTTCTAATATCAATTTTTTAAGAACAGCCATGAATGAGATAAGAGCTTACCGCAACCTTCCTGCTATGGAATCAAAAGAATTTTTAAAAATGGTAAAGGAAAAACAAAAACTTGTTGAGTTTGACGCATCTCTTACTAACCGTTCTTTAAATGAAGGATTTTCCGGTGGAGAAAAAAAGAGAAATGAAATATTTCAGCTTGCCATGCTTGAACCCAAACTTGCTATCCTTGATGAAACCGATTCAGGGCTTGATATTGATGCGCTAAGAATTGTTTCGAAGGGTGTAAATAAACTTCGTTCTCAAAAAAATGCCTTTCTGATAATTACCCATTACCAGCGTTTACTGGATTATATAGTTCCCGATTATGTACACGTTTTGTATAATGGCCAGATAGCAAAAACAGGCGGTAAAGAGCTCGCTCTTGAGCTTGAAGAGAAGGGCTATGACTGGCTAAAAGAAGAATCAAAAGAAAAGGAACTTGCATAAGCCTTTACTCAAGCCATCTTTGAAAGATGAAACCCCACGTTCTTTGTTTACGTTTCATTAGGTATAAAGTTGGTTGAAAACAAACTATATGATCAAACAAATAGCAAATTCTTTATACGATCAATTCATTGCTGATTTTGAATTACGTTCTATTTTATCATCATCTTCTGAAACAGAAGAAATGCATGTGCTTAGAGAAAGCGCATTTGATCAATTTAAACAACTCGGTTTCCCTGACACCAAAGTAGAAGATTGGAAATATATTAATCTTACTCCTTTTTTAAAAGATGATTTTGTAACTGAACCGGACGATGACACCTTAACAATAAGTGAAGATGCGATTGCCAAGGCAAAAATACAGTCACTGGATTGCTACCATATTGTGTTGGTAAATGGCCAGTATAATCCTGAACTTTCTGATATTATTCCTGGTGATGAGATATTTGTTTCTTCCCTTTCAAAAGCAATGAATGAAATTGCTTTTAGAAAGCATTTTGGAAAATATATAGCCTTAGAAAAAAATCATTTCGTTGCTTTAAACACGGCATTGTTCCGTGATGGATTATTTCTCGAAGTAAAAAATAAAACAGTTGCTGATAAGCCCATACATATAATTCATGTTGTTACAGCAGATACTAATTTGTTTCTTCAACCGAGACATCTTTTTGTAGTTGGTGCATATGCTGAGTTAAACATTATTGAGAGCTCTATCAGTATCATCAATCCTGCAAAAAAAAGAGTGAATATTTTTATAAACAATGTTTCTGAAATTGTAGTGGAAGAGCAGGCGCATTTACAGCATTATCATATTCAAACAGGCAATGAAAATACAAAATATATACATCATACTGAAGTAGCGCAAAAAGCTTCGAGCCATTACAGTAATTATAAAGCTTCCTTTCCAGGAACAGCTTTATTACGCAACAACCTTAATGTATCATTGAATGGAGAAAATATTGAAAGCTATCTCTATGGATTGTACCTCGCCGGCGGCCACCAGTTGATAGATAATCATACAATAGTTGATCACCGCAAACCTAATTGCTACAGTAACGAATTATATAAGGGTGTAATGAAGGATGAAGCGGTGGCGATATTCAATGGTAAAATATTTGTAAGAAAAGATGCGCAAAAAACCAACGCCTTCCAAAAGAATAATAATCTTATGCTTAGCAAAAAGGCAGTGGTTGATTCAAAGCCGCAGTTGGAAATTTACGCAGATGATGTAAAATGCAGCCACGGCTCAACTATAGGGCAGTTTAATGAAGATGCATTATTTTATCTTAAAGCCCGGGGCATAGGGGAAGAAAAAGCTAAAGCATTGCTTATCCATGCCTTTGCTTATGATGTTACAGAGAAGATCCCCATCCCTGCAGTTCAGAACTATATTAATCAATTGATAGAAGAAGGGCTGAAGTAGTAAGTAATAAGTAATAAGTGGTAAGTGGTCAGTAGTCAATGGTCAATGAAATAAACTATTATAATTCATATAAACAATTCCATTTAAGGGTGTATGAAAACAGTATTGGTACAGGAAAGATTAGACGTAGAAAAAATAAGGGAAGACTTTCCGATACTTAATTCAAAAGTAAACGGCAAGCCGTTGGTATATTTTGATAATGCGGCCACCTCCCAAAAGCCATGGAGTGTTATTAAAGCTATTGAACATTATTATACGCATCTCAACAGTAATGTACACCGCGGTGTGCACCATTTAAGCCAGTTGGCAACTGATGCCTTTGAAGATTCAAGAAAAAAAGTGGCTGATTTTATTAATGCCGCCCACGACTATGAAGTTATTTTTACAAAAGGAACAACAGAAGCTATTAACCTTGTTGCGCATAGTTATGGAAAACAATTTGTGAACCCAGGGGATGTAATTATTATATCCGGATTAGAACATCACTCAAACATTGTTCCCTGGCAATTGCTTTGCGAAGATAGAGATGCCCAATTAAAAATTGTTCCAATTAATGAAAAGGGAGAACTCTCATTAGAGGCATTTAAAGAATTGCTGAGTGAAAAAGTAAAGCTGGTATCTGTTAGTTATGTTTCTAATTCGTTGGGCACTATTAACCCGGTAAGAGAAATCATTGAGCTTGCGCATCAATATAATATCCCTGTATTATTAGATGCAGCTCAGGCTGTGCAACATATCCCCATAGATGTGCAGGAACTTGATGTTGACTTTCTGGCGTTCTCATCTCATAAAATGTATGGACCTACCGGCATTGGTATTTTGTATGGAAAAGAAAAATGGCTCAATCAAATGCCCCCATACCAGGGAGGTGGTGAAATGATTAAAACCGTAAGTTTTGAAAAAACCACTTACAATGAATTGCCATTTAAATTTGAAGCCGGAACTCCAAATATAGAGGCCGCCATTTGCCTGGGAACAGCAATTGATTATATTAACAAAACTGGTTTGGAAAATATTCAGCAGTATGAACATGAATTGCTTAAATATGCCACTGAAAAATTATCAGTAGTTAATGGAATAAAGTTTATCGGCACTGCAGAAAATAAGGCAAGCGTAGTTTCTTTCATCATTGATAAGCTGCATCCGTATGATATTGGTTTTATACTTGACAAGCTTGGCATTGCTGTACGCACAGGCCATCATTGTACTCAACCTCTTATGGATTTTTTCTGTATCCCCGGCACAGTAAGAGCATCGTTTGCATTTTACAATACCAAACAAGAGATAGATGTATTTACAGAAGCTGTGCAAAAAGCGGTTAAGATGTTGGCCTCCTAAATCCCCGAAGGACGGCTTTCGAAACTATATGAAGTATGCAAACCCAAACAGCATCCAGTATGAGAAAAATAATTTTTCTATTTATAATTTCTGCCACAACTAAAACATATTCTCAAATTTCAGCTTCTATAATTGATGATAAATTAAATCAAATAAAAAATATCTCATGCCAAATGAAAAATATTTCATTTAAGCAATACGGGGGATTCCAACCAAAACTAATGCTTGAATTTAGTGATAATGCTTTGACCTATATCGTAAATCAAGATACCTTCGCAATTCCTATTCTAATTGAAAAGATAGCGGATACTTCTTTAACTAACTTAATGAAACCAGGTGGGGAGGATTTTTTCAGGAAAGGTGATTTGGCGACACTCTTAATCAGCTATATAGAATTTATGCCATTTGCTCTCATTTCAGGTGACCAATGGTGTTCTTGTTGCGATGCTGGCTATTTACCAACTGGCTTTCTGAATTATGTTGATAAAAGCAGAATTATCTTTCAGACTAGATATAAAGCGTATTACTATAGCCAGGAAAGGAAAGAGAGTTTAAAACAGGCTAAAAAGAATTTAAAACGTTTTAGCAGAAGACGAAATGTTGAAGCTGCTGGTATTCGGCACACAACTGCCCTGAATGATGTCTCCTATCCAATAAGTTGATCTGAAAATTATGACCATTAACGATACACAGGATGAATTGATTGAGGAGTTTTCGCTCTTTAACGATTGGATGGATAAATATGAAAACATCATTCAAATAGGAAAGGAATTACCACTGATAGAAGAACAATATAAGAAAGATGAAAACCTGATAAAAGGATGCCAGGCACAGGTTTGGTTGCACGCTGATTATAAAAATGGAAATATATTATTTACTGCTGATAGCGATGCCATCATCACAAAAGGCCTGGTAAGTATGGTAGTTAGGGTATTATCAAATCATACACCCGGTGAAATTGTTGAGGCTGACCTTTATTTTGTTGATAAGATCGGTTTAAAAGAACATCTTTCTGTTACACGTTCCAATGGGTTACTTTCAATGATAAAGCAAATGAAATTATATGCCCTGGCATTGCAGTCGAAAGCGAACGTAAATTGATTATATGATTGATAAGATAAGTCTTGAAATAAAAATAATAGAAGCATTAAAAACAGTGCATGATCCTGAACTGCCTGCAGATATTTATGAGCTTGGGCTTATATACGAAATCACTATAAGCGACTCAGGATTTGTAAATATTAAGATGACACTAACCGCACCAGGCTGCCCTGTTGCCGGGGATATTATTATGGAAGTGGATAATAAGGTACGTAATATTGAAAGCGTAACAGATGTAAATGTAATGCTCACTTTTGATCCGCCCTGGCACAGGGAACTGATGAGTGAAGAAGCTAAACTGGAACTTGGATTTTTATAAATAATCAACCAGGTATGTGCCCTTAAATTCCACAAATCCGGGTACAAGCAACTCAGGCGCCAAATACTCTCTTCAAAATTTCTGTTACTCTTGCAACAGGATCTTTACGGATTTTTTGTTCCTGTAACCCAATGTGGTAAAATAAACCGCTAAGCGCTTTTTCAGTTACATAAGCAGGTAAATCAGTATTAACAGGGGTTTTGCTGAATTTATTATATACTGAAAACACATCGTTCCAATATTTAGTGGCATCCACATTTGTCAATGAGCGGTCAATAACAGGCCTGAATTGATTGGTGAGCAGTATTGTAGTTGTACGTTTCAAATAATCAGTTGCTGCAAAATCCCCACCTCTTAAAATACTTAAAGCATCCTGGATGCTCATACTTTTTATAGCATTCCAAAGAATATCGCCTACATGCTTACTGGCATCCTCTGCAGCACGATTCATTGATAAAATTGCTTTATCAACCGTTTTCCCAAAACCAACATTCCTTAATGTTTTCTCAACTTTGGCTGCCTCAGGCGGCATAAGTATTCTAATAATATCATCACCAAAGAACCCATTTAATAAGGAGAGTCTTTTAGTGCTTGTATCAGTACCAACCCTCAAAGCTTCTTTAAGTCCATCAACAATTTCCGCATTACTTAATGTTCCGGTACTAACAGTGTTCAAAATTTGTTTGGCTGTATCGCATCCTGCCAGAGGCAATACGAATAAAGAAAAGAGTATTAAAAAATTTTTCATAAAATGATTTGAATAATTAAAGTTGAACTTCCCAATATTTAAAAAGGTTGTGCAGATGTAAGATAAATCAAATTCAACAAACAGGTTTTTATTCACTTTTAATATACAATACTTACATTTGAAACTTATGAATAAAATTGTAATCTTAGGTGCAGGAATGGTGGGAAGTGCCATCGCTATTGATCTTGCCGGGAATAATGAAGTAACCTCAGTTGATATAAATGAAGGTGCGTTATCAGAGATTAATACAAAGGATAAAAAAATAAGAACCATTAAAAGTGACTTAAGTAATTACGAAAATTTTAGCGGGCTTTTAGAACCATTTGATTATGTAATTGCGGCAGTTCCGGGATTTATGGGTTATAAAACATTGGAAGCGGTTATAAGAGCCAAAAAAAATGTAGTTGATATTTCCTTCTCCCCCGAAAATTGTTTAGAGTTAGACAGCCTTGCAAAGGAAAATAATGTTACCGCAATTATTGATTGCGGTGTTGCACCTGGCATGAGTAATCTTATATTAGGATACTATACTGAACGCATGCAAATAGATAATTTTGAATGCATGGTTGGAGGTTTACCTAAACTCAGAATAAAACCATTTGAATATAAAGCTCCCTTTTCTCCTATTGATGTAATTGAAGAGTATACAAGACCGGCAAGGTTTATAGAGAACGGGCAATTAGTTACAAGACCTGCTTTAAGTGATAGTGAATTGATTGATTTTGAAAAAGCCGGCACACTCGAATCATTTAATACTGATGGATTAAGGTCCCTGCTTTTTACTATGGCTCATATCCCAAATATGAAAGAAAAAACATTGCGTTACCCTGGCCATGTTGATCTAATAAAAGCCCTGATAAAAGGAGGATTTTTTGATCAGAAAAAAATTAACTACAAAGGAACAGAATTAAGTCCCCTGGAATTTTCATCAACCATTTTATTTAACCAATGGAAATTGAGAAAGGATGAAGAGGAGTTTACAATAATGCAAATAAAAATTTCAG
>JBDSAQ010000055.1:0-3110 GCA_039922095.1 Ginsengibacter sp.
CTTTCATATATGAATTCTTCATTAATCAGATTTTCCTGATGCAGGTACTTTAGCATTTCACCACCACTTATATTTCTTACTGTTTGATCATACATCTCAAGTAACATCCAATCGTAATTTGCCTCAATTAAAGGATCATGAGGATCCTTTAATCCTAATTCCAGGAATTTAAGATAATTCCTGGTAATTTGTTCAAGGTCCGGGATAGCGACACGCAAAATTCCGCCAGGCTTTAAGACCCGAAAACATTCATTAACAAATTTTACTCCGTCAGATTTACTAAAATGTTCTAAAACATGTGAATGATAAATCATGTCAAATGTATTATCCTTAAAAGGAATTCCCTGTGACAGATCATGGGAAATAACATGAAGATCATTTGAATTAAAATCCACATTTGTCCAATCAGGAGAAACTACATAGTGACTACCACATCCCAAATTTAATAAACGCATATTAGCTATTTTTTTTTAAGAGGATGCCATCCCAATATGCACGAAATTTTTGAGCTATTATTATACGATCTGTAAAGCCGCTATCAAAAGAACAAAGAGCGGTATACTTGTTACTGAAGCTATTCAACAATTTTGATTTATTAAAAAACCATGCCGGATAGGAAGCGCAATAAATTGTTTCGGGTACACGTTGTATTGTAAGCAGTTCTTTCTCCTCTTCTATAAATGCTGTTCTGTCTACAATGATGTATTTAAAACCGGTTTTAATAAATTTATTGATCCATTCATAAGGGGTTTTTAAATATTGTAAAACTGAACTAAGTAACAAAATATTGGGTACGTTTTCTTTTAAACATTCCTCAATTGAATAGAAAAATTTTAATTGGTCATCCTGAAAATATTGTTTACCACATTCTACAAAATTTTGCTGCTCTACAATACACCAGGTTAAATTTTTACAGCCCTCTAAAAATTTCCTACTTTGATAGTAAGTGGTGCCGAGGCTTCCGCCAAAGTCCAATACGCATAGACTTCCGTCATTTTCGATCGCTATTTTTTGAAGGGCTGCCAATAAAGGCCAATTGTATTGTATCTCATTAAATAACACACTATCCCTTTCATATATAGCTTCGCCGTTTTTTACTTTTAACAAAGATGCTTTACATTTTTCCAGTATTTCCGGTTTACCGTATCCATCACATAATGCAGCGGCTTCATCCCAACTTTTATAGTCGCCACTCCATCCATATTCCTGCTGTGGTACTTGCTCATTTGGGGCAATAATTTTTTTTACCTGGTTATAAACTTTAGAAAGCATTTTTTGCGCAGACCCTTGTGTACGTATGCGGGAAGCACTGTCATTTAAATATGTTGCAATTTTTTTTTTAAATAATATATCTTCTTCTACGGGTTGCATGGAAAGCTTAATGCCTTTATTTAATATTAGTGTGCTGCTTTTTTGCGCTACACTGTGTACTCCTGAACCATCAAGGCCAATATTTTTTACAAAACTTTTTCCGGGGTATAAACAATATTGGTTATTCAGGTAAGAGGACGCATACCAGCGGACAGCCCACGAATCATTTTTACCCTGCACCTGATCTTTTAGCATTTGAGTATAGGGATAGCTATTGTAATAATCAAAATCAGCAACTGCATCAGCCTGGTGTAATTGATCTAAAAGCAATTGTCCATTCTTTTCAAAAGTATCCCATATTCTTTTCCATGTGGCCCAACCCCAGCAATCTGCACCCTTTAAAAAAAAAGTTTCAGGCAGTGGCTTTACCGGATAAATATAGCCGCTGATACATGCTACTTTTTGGTCATCTCTGTATAAGTTCAGCCCTTCATTCATATATTTTAGAAATGCCGGCGAAGTAACAATATCATCTTCAAGCACAATTACATCTCCGTGTTTCTGAATAATTTTAGTAACCCCGGTAATGATATTACTGGCAAGGCCTAAATTGCTTTCATGCTCCGTTATATATACTTCTTTGCACCACTTTTTTGTTCTTATCATTTTTCTCGTTTCAGAAATTTGATGCCGCATTTCACTATTGTCAGTTTTTTTTGCCCCGTCTGCAAATACATATAAAATACTTTGCTTAGCTAAATAATTGTTGGCAAGCGCTTTTAATGTTTGCTTAGTGTGCCAGGGACGATTATAAACAAATAATACTATGGGAGCCAGATTCATAAGCAGTACATCATAAATTTAGTCAGAGGTTAGAAGTTTTAGTATTAGTGATATTAATCTGAGTCAGATATGAGAATAGATGTTTATGAAAGCCCTCAGGTGACAACCATTCTTCATAAATATTTCTGTTGTTTTGCTGAAGCTTAAAAAAGGTTTCAGTACTAACAGAGTTATGAAAATGTAAGATGCGTTTTCCTATATTTTTTATTTCAGAGGCTTCTACCCATATACAATTTTCTTTCCATGATATATGCTCCTGAAAGGGAAGCACTGCATCAGTATTTATAAAAACAGGTATTCTTCCGCAACTCATTACCTCGTAAAGCCTGTAGGAAAAGTTTCCTCCTCCACTGGTTACTAAAGTATAATCAGAGTTAATTATATTAAATGCATATTCTTCACGGGCTTTGTTTTTATCGCCGATCTCGGGAGCCCAAAAATCGCTACGGAGCAAAAAATTGCATTTTATATTTTTCCAGGAAAGAAGATGCCGAACGGCAGTTCCTCTTAACACTGCTCCATGCGGCCTGTCGGGCTTGGGCATTAAGTGCAATAAAGATTTTTTTATTTTATTTCGTATGCTTTTATAAGTGCTCTTTGGTGATATATAATCAACATACCCGCAATACCCAATTACAGGAATGCTTGCTTTTTGCCGGGGAATAAATTCCTGCTTCGGAAAATATTGTTTAAAATCTGTTGACCAGGCTGGCAAAGCAAATTCATTTGCTTTTTTTACTGACTGGCAAAAAGAGGTACGGAATATAATAGCATTTTCAAAATCAATAGGTGCGTCATTATCGTTGTTATAAAATACTAATACTTTTAAATAATGGTCAGCAGCCATAGCCTGAATTTCTGCGTAAAGCTTATTAAATCTTTTGTCAAAATCATATTCAAAAGGTAATAACAACATGGAGGCCTCTAATGGCGTGGAAGTTAGTTCTAAAAATGAG
>JBDSAQ010000056.1:0-3108 GCA_039922095.1 Ginsengibacter sp.
AATAACAGAGAACAAGCATTGGGCCACGGATGTTTTAACGGCCACGGCCATTGGCTATATGGCAGGTACAAATGTGGTGAATAATTATCACCGTTATGCCAGGATTAAAGCTCAGGAAAAAAACAAAAGCACTGCTACTTTCAACCTTCAATATTTTAACAGGCAATTAGTGCCAGGAGTAATCTATAAATTCAAATAGTAATTGCAGATTAAATGCTTAATACATTATTATAAAATTTAAGTCTGATAGCTTTTTTCAGTATGATCATTTACCCATATTATACTTCAGCATTTCCACAAACTCAGTTTATAGATTTGTATAATTAATAATTTAAAAACAAACCAATGAAAAAGACATTAAACCTTGTAGCAATTATGATTGTTGTAAGCACCGCATCTTTTGCTCAAAGTGAAAAAAGCGAAAGCGAAGGCAAACAAAAATTAACCATTCCCGTAACAGTAAAAAGCGCACTTGTAAAAAAATATCCCGACGCTACAAAAGTTACATGGGAAAAAGAGAAGGATAATTATGAAGCAAACTGGGGAGGTAAATCAGGAGAAGATAATTCAGTTCAATTTACTCCGTCAGGAGACTTTATTGAAATTGTGAAAGCTATACCGGTAGCACAGCTTCCTAAACCTGTACTTGCTTTTGTGAAAGAACATTACAAAGGCAGAAAGATAACTGAAGCAGGTATGGTAACAGACGCCGCTGGCAAACAAACTTATGAAGCAGAAGTTAATAGAAAGGATATAATTTTTGATAAAAATGGAAAATTTGTAAAATCAGAAAAGTAAGAGAAAACAAAATAACACGATGTTAGCTAACCACTTCATGAGAAGATGGCTTTCGCTCTTTCAGATGTAAACTTTCATCTTTTTCGGTATTTCCATTTGTTCAGTTTTGTTACCCACCAGGATTCGAACCAAGACAAAATGCAAATAATAAAAATCTTTATAGCTCATTTCCTTCAGGACGTGCAACAGTAGCATTTGCTGCGGCCACCGTGTTTGCAAAAGTGTATAAGGCTAAAATATATGTTCCCTATAGTGCAGCAACATTAATAGCCTTAAGGAGAAAAACGGAGAACAAACACTGGGCAACAGATGTTTTAATTTGTGCGGCCATTGGCTATATGGCGGATAGTAATTGCAGATTAAATTGCTTAATAAATTACTATAAAATTTAAGCCTGTTAGCTTTTTTCAGTATGATCAGTTACCCATATTATACTTCAGCATTTTATTTTTAAGATCTATGTCATAAATTGTGTTTGAAATTGTAGCCTTTGCGCCAGCTTATAATTCTATTCAAATAAAACCTGTTTAAATATCTATATTAACACAGGTATTTAGAAAGATAGAGAAGAATTAATAGAAGAATAGAACGATGTATGTTTTCATTTTTAAATAATAAACAAAATGACACTTGGACAATTGAAGGAAGCCACCTGCTCCCCAACTTCATGTGCTGAAAAATTTTTTCCTTTTATCATCGAAACCTGTGGCAGGTATGAAATCAATACGCCTGTGCGGAAATTGTGTTTTCTCGCCCATGTTGGTCATGAAAGTGGCGGGTTATTTTATACAGAAGAACTTGCAAGCGGTGCCGCTTATGAGGGAAGAAAAAGCCTTGGAAATACCCAGCCCGGTGATGGCATAAGCTTTAAAGGCAGGGGTTTAATTCAAATAACAGGTCGTGCAAATTATGAAAGTATTGGAAATAGCCTTGGGGTTGATTTTATAACCAGTCCAACATTATTGGGAGGAAAAAATATAAAAGTATGTACGGCTAACCAATTAAAATATGCTGCCTTGAGCGCAGGATGGTTTTGGAGTTCGCGTAAGCTCAACACTATTGCCGATTTGATCAACATAAAAAGCACAATTGATGGAGGTAGCAATCTGGAAAATTTTAAGATTCTTACAAAAAAAATAAATGGCGGGCTTAACGGCTTGCACGACAGGCTTAACCGATATAAAACAGGCCAGAAATATTTTTAATCGCAGCTTCATCATAATAGTCCTGAATAACATTTCATAATTCAATTTAAAAAGTTGTATAAATCATATTAATTTATGTAATTCGTGCTATGAGCACACAAAGTTATTCAATCCCACTCCGTTACCGTAAAATGGAAAACCTTCACATAGTTTTCTGGCTTTTCAAAGATATAAGCTGGTGTATGATTTGGCGTCCATTAGGCATTACAATGATATTTCCTACTTTAATTATTGCTATTGTAATTGCTATTCGCACAAGGCAATACATGAGTGAAATATGCCACAATGTGGCCATTGTATTTTGGATAACTGCAAATGCTTACTGGATGGTGAGTGAATTTTTCAATTTTGATAATCATGTAGTATATCACACTATTACCTATAAATATCTGGCCATTTTACCTTTTAGTATTGGTATTTTAATTCTGGCTTATTATTATTTTATTTGGAAGCCAATGCACAAAAATTTTGAAGAAACTATGTAGCGGAGAGAGAGATGACATCTTTTTGAAGACATTATCTCTAAATTCAAATTTTTCTTGCCGTATTAATAACGTTTACTCCTTTAAATTTTGCTGTTGCGCATCCGTGAGATACAGCGCTCACCTGGCTTGGCTGACCCTTGCCATCAAAAAAGGAACCTCCTAAGCGGTAATCGGACTGATCACAAATAGCAGTACACGAATTCCAGAATTCCTGTGTGTTTGCCTGGTATGCAGCATCTTTCACCAACCCAATAATTTCACCGTTTTTTATTTCGTAACAAAGCTGGCTGCTAAACTGAAAGTTATAACGCTGCTGATCTATAGAATAGGAATTTCTGCCAAACATATAAAGTCCTTTCTCAATATTCTTTATCATGTCAGCAGGCTTTAAAGGAGACTTACCGGGTTGTAAAGAAACATTCGGCATTCGCTGAAATTGAATACTGCTCCAGTTATCAGCATAACTGCATCCCTGTGATTCCTGTAAACCGATAATATGCGCCTGGTCCCGGGTAGTTTGATAGCTCGTTAAAATCCCATCTTTAATAATTTCCCATTCTTTAGTTCCTACGCCTTCATCATCATATCCCACAGCCCCTAAAGAGTTTTTTTGGGTTTTA
>JBDSAQ010000057.1:0-6365 GCA_039922095.1 Ginsengibacter sp.
AATAAAAGCATTTAAACCCATCCCATATTTACAGGAAAAAAACCGTGACTGGCCGGTTTATCTTATGGCTTATGGGCATTTGCCGGAACCCATTACTTCTTTACGCGATGTACAACCACTTCCAAAAGGAAATTACTTATTATATAATGCATCACTCGCTGTTCACAGGGTTAAACTGTTTGATGAATTTACTTATTCTGAATTATCAGGTAACAGGCATGAAGTAATTAATCAAATACAGGACACTTTGCAAAAAGCTGTGGCCCGGCATTTAATTTCTGATGCCCGGATTGGCATTTTTTTAAGCGGAGGTATTGATTCAGGTATTATCGCATTACTTGCAAATAATAATATAGACAAGCAGTTAAATACCCTATCAGTATATTTTAATGAAGCTGATTACTCTGAAAAAAAATACCAGGATTTAATACTTCAAAACCTATTTTGCAAACACCATCAATATCTTTTAAAGGAGCGGGAATTTCAAATTCATCTTCCTTCAATAATTAATGCGATGGATCTTCCCGGCTGCGACGGAATTAATACCTGGTTCATAAGCAAGTATGCAAAAGAAAATGGACTTAAAGCTGTTCTATCCGGCATAGGAGGCGATGAGCTTTATGGCGGCTATCCATCTTTCAGCAGAATGAACATGGCTTTATTGCTGGAAAAATTGCCCAATCTTTTTTTAAAAGCCGGTAAATCTGCAGGCTTGAAGAAAATCCGACGCCTTGTTTACCTCAGTTTAGGCGGGTCTGTTGGAAAGTATCTTTTCTTAAGAGGACAGTTTGTACCCAATGAAATCGCCATACAATTAAACGCAGATGAATCAGAAATTTGGAAAATATTACGCCAACAGCCGGTTTCTGAAGATATTAGTGATTTAACGCCACACAACCAGGCAAGTTGGATTGAAATGAATATGTACATGCAAAACCAGTTATTACGCGATGCAGATGTAATGAGTATGGCACATGGAGTTGAGATCCGGTTACCTTTTCTGGATAAAGAATTCGTGACATTGTCCCTGCAAATACAATCATCATTAAAGTATGATGGCCAGCTAAGCAAGCAGCTTTTAATAGATTCTTTTAAAGATATATTACCTGAGCCTGTGTGGAACCGGCCAAAAATGGGTTTTGCTTTTCCCTTTAAAGAATGGATGGAAAATGATGAGTATGTTAAAGATTGCTTTATGAGTAATGGCGAAGAAAATATTGCCAGTTTTCAAAATTTCATCAAAGGAAATCTCCATTGGTCTCAGTTAATGACACTACTTCTGCTTGAAGAATTTGAATATGTCGGCTAATTTACTTTTTCTTACATTAAAAGTTTTTTCTGAAACCGGGGGTATTGAAAAAGTAAGCCGGATTGCAGGCAAAGCTTTATATGAATTATGCGGGGAAGAAAACATAAATCTCAGAATTTATTCACTGCATGATGAGCCATCTGATGCCAATGACAAATATTTTCCTGCTAAAATTTTTTGCGGATTTAATGCCCGCAGATTTCCATTTGTATTAAAGAGTATCAGGAACGGTATTAAAAGCAATATCGTTTTACTGAGTCACATAAATCTTTTATCAATAGGTTATTTAATAAAGAAACTCTCTCCAAAAACAAAGATAATATTGCTTGCACATGGTATTGAAATTTGGGAACCCCTTTTACCACCCAGGAGAATCATGCTTCTTAACTGTGACAGGATATTAGCAGTAAGCAGATTCACTAAAGATATAATAGATAGAAATAACCTGCTAAAAGAAGGGCAATGTATTGTACTTAATAATTGTCTTGATCCTTTTTTACAGGAGACAAATCCCGGAAAACCCGTTTCTTTATTAAACAGATACGGGCTTGGTAATTCCAGTATAATATTAATGACATTGAGCCGTATTTTCTCTAATGAAAGATATAAAGGATATGAAAAAGTAATAAGGGCATTGCAACAACTAATACCGGAATTCCCCGGCTTGAAATATATGATAGTGGGTAAATATGATGCTGAAGAAAAAAAAAGACTGGATGATATTATTACAGAAACCGGCGTTGAGCAAAAAGTTATTTTTACAGGTTTTATTCCGGATGATGAATTGGCAGATCATTATAATCTTGCTGATGTATATATTATGCCAAGTAAAAAAGAGGGTTTTGGAATATCATTTATTGAGGCAATGTTTTATGGTATCCCGGTAATTGCCGGTAATAGTGATGGCTCTGCAGATGCCTTATTTAACGGCGCCTTAGGCACGTTGATAAACCCCGAAGATCAGGAGGAAATAACAGCCGCTATAAAAAAAATTTTAATAAACAAAACATCATTCACCCCCGACCGAAATTTGTTACTTCAAAAATTTTCATATCCAACCTATAAAAATAACCTGGAAGTTATTTTACAGGATCTTCAGAATGAATAATTTAACCACTGCAGAAAAAGAACATTGGGACCTGGTAATACAACCAAAGGGTGGCTTATTTAATTTAAATTTAAAAGAGGTTTGGAAGTACCGTGACCTGATGTGGCTGTTTGTAAGGCGTGACTTTACAGCCCAGTATAAGCAAACTATATTAGGCCCTCTTTGGCATTTAATACAGCCTGTATTTACAACACTAATGTTTCTTATAGTATTTGGAAAAATTGCCAACATACCTACCGATGACATAAAGCCAATTTTTTTATTTTATATGAGTGGCATTACTATCTGGAATTATTTTTCGGGATGCCTTACTGCTACCTCATCAACATTTGTTACTAATGCAGGGATTTTTGGAAAAGTATATTTCCCAAGGCTGGTAGTTCCTCTGTCTTCAGTGTTTTCCAATATGATAAAATTTGGTATCCAGTTTTTATTATTGCTTATGATGATGATCTTTTTTTCGCTTAAAGGCTTTACCATGTATATCAGCATTACGTGGTTAATAATTCCTTTGCTTATTGTAATGATGGCGGCAATGGGATTAGGATTAGGTATGATTGTTTCTTCACTTACCACTAAATACCGTGATCTTAATATCCTGGTAGGCTTTGCCATACAGCTTCTTATGTATGCCACTCCAATAGCTTACCCCTTATCATACCTGCAAAACAAAAACTATGCTTCATGGATAGCCTGGAATCCATTAACCCCTGTTGTGGAAGCATTCCGGTATGCTTTGTTTGGTAAAGGAACCTTTACAATAAACAGTTTGTTATACAGCGCTCTTTTTATAGTGATAACTCTTATTGCCGGCTTGCTATTATTTAATAAAGTGGAGAAAACATTTATGGATACAGTGTAAATTTTCTAACAAGATAATAAGCTGGTAACTCATTGAAATATACTAAGAGGTATCGCCGACATGAACATCGTTATTAAAATAGAAAATCTTTCCAAACAATACCGCCTGGGTACAGTAGGAACCGGCACTATTTCCCATGACCTTAATCGCTTTTGGCATAAAGTCAGAGGTAAAGAAGATCCGTATTTAAAAATTGGGGAGGAGAACAATGATTCTAATAAGGGAAGTTCTGAATATATATGGGCATTAAAAGATATCAATTTTGAAGTAAAACAAGGAGAAGTACTTGGCATCATTGGACGAAATGGTGCAGGTAAATCGACTTTATTAAAGATACTCAGCCGCACTACTGCACCTACTATTGGTAGTGTAAAAGTTAAAGGCCGGGTAGCCAGTTTGCTGGAGGTAGGGACGGGTTTTCATCCTGAGTTAAGTGGCAGGGAAAATATTTTTTTAAATGGCGCAATCCTTGGCATGACAAAGCAGGAAATTAAAAAAAGGTTTGATGAGATTGTTGATTTTGCCGGCGTTGAAAAGTATATTGATACTCCGGTAAAACGCTACAGCAGCGGCATGTATGTACGTCTGGCCTTTGGAGTGGCAGCACATCTGGAACCTGAAATTCTAATAGTGGATGAAGTGCTGGCTGTCGGTGATGCGGAGTTTCAAAAAAAGGCATTGGGTAAAATGAAAGATGTTAGTACCAACGAGGGAAGAACTGTTTTGTTTGTGAGCCATAATATGGCGGCTATACAAAATTTATGCACGAGGGCAATGATGCTTGAGTCCGGTAAATTGCTTTTTTCCGGGCAGGTCAATGATACTATAACATATTATTTAAAATCAGCAGTACAGCGGGAACATACTGCGTTACTGGAACGAAAGGATCGTATAGGAAATGGCGCAATATTATTTACCGGTTTTGAATTAAAAAATAGCCTGAATGAAGGAGTGAACTTTTTTCAAACCGGGGGGGATTTTATGATGAATATATTATTTAACAATAATGTTGAAGTGATTAAAGAGTTGAAAATAGCTCTTGGCATAAATAATTATTTAGGCGATAGGATTCTTCATTTAAGTAATGAAATGACCAATCATGTTTTCAGGAATATAACGGGAAAACAGGGAATTATTAAAATCACTTTGCCCAAATTGCCGCTCAAACATGGCAGATATGCCATTACCCTGTTTTCAACTGTAGATGGAAATATTGCTGACTGGATACAGGATGCGTTTTATATAGATGTGGAACATGGAGATTTTTATAAGAACGGCATTTCGCTTTCCAATGACCAGGGATATTTTTTGTTGGAACATGAATTTTATTTAACCACTTTTTAAGAGTGAAGTTTACTGATCAGTTATTCTTTTTTCAACAACTCAAAGGGGAAAATACATCTCTCGCGGATATCAAATATTTCAATCGCTGGAAGTATTATTTACAACCAGGCAGAAACCCCGTTACTGAACGCCTTCCATGGATTAACTTTCCTGCAATTGATTTCCTCAAAAAAAATCTAAACCCTGCTGATACCGTTTTTGAATTTGGTGCAGGAGGATCTACTCTTTTTTTTTTAGACCGGGTAAAAAAGCTTATTACGGCAGAGCATAAAACAGAATGGTATGATACTTTAAAAAAAATAATTACACAAAAGGAACTCTATAAATGGGAAGGTGTTTTAATACCTCCGGAACTAAAAACAGAAACCAGGCAATTAAACATCAGTGATCCAAACGATTATTATTCTTCTGATGATGCTTATATCAATAGCACATTTAAAAATTATGTTACCTATATAGATAGATTTAGCGATGGATTTTTTAACGTGATACTAATTGATGGAAGAGCAAGACCCTCATGTATTAAACATGCTGTAAAAAAATTAAGGAGAAATGGGTTACTAATACTGGACAATGCAGACAGGGAATATTATTTAACCCGATCAAATGAGTACTTACATAACTTTCATCTTTTGCAAAATCATTTTGCGCCCATACCGTTTGTGGCTCCCTTTGTTCAAACCAATATTTATAAACGAATTAAGTGACTCATAAACTGCTGCTGCTTTTATATAAAATTATTCCGTTTAAAAAGCAATATGTAATTCTAATAAAAAAAATATTTCCTGATTATTATGAGCCTTCCTATATACCTGAAGGTTTTTTTAAAATCAAAGATGATGTATCGGGTAAATATATCAGCATGTTTATAAGAAGTGATAGCAATATTGAAAGGGAAATTTTTTGGAACGGCTTATATGGAAAATGGGAAAAAGAATCTTTGAAAATATGGGCGCATCTTAGCAGGCAAGCTAATACGATTTTAGATATTGGCGCTAACACGGGTATCTTTTCTTTGCTGGCAGAAATACAAAATACTAATGCCGGTATTTATGCCATAGAACCAATTGATGTTAACTATGAAGTTCTCGCAAAAAATATAAAAAGAAATAAATCCGGTATACACCCTATAAGAGCTGCACTTTCCAATACATCAGGCAAAGCAAAAATGTACATGATAAAAGACCGGCTTAATTATATGACCAGCATCAATGATAACAGGTATCTGGATCCGCCTCAAATGCCTGGGACGCCAGAGGTTATTGAAGTAGAGGTTTCTGCAATAACGTTTAACAACATCCAGCAACAGTATGCGATTGCTAAATTAGATCTTTTAAAAATAGATGTGGAAGGGCATGAAGTAGCAGTGCTGGAAAATATGTACCAGCAAATAATTAAGGATAGGCCGGTAATATTAACAGAAGTAATGGGTGATGAAAATGCAGAGGCTTTAAATAGTATGTTTAAGCCTCTCGGTTATAAATTTATCAGTATTGATGAGCAAAAAAAATCCATTGAAGTGGATAGCCTCTGGAATAATAATCATCATAATTTTTTGCTCTGCGGTCAAAAAGAAATTGACGCTTTGAGAAAAGTAAATCTTATAAATTAATCCTGATATAGCCTCGATAGTTATATTCCATGCATACCGGCAAAAGTCGTTTTTATTGTGAGAAGGCCTGGCTCCCTGCGGGTAAAAAACATGTACCAATGTTGTTTCCTTTTTGGGGAGTTATTCCCGA
>JBDSAQ010000058.1:0-15020 GCA_039922095.1 Ginsengibacter sp.
TTTGAAAAAGGTGGGGTTAATACATCTGTAGTGTTTGGCAAGATAACAGAGGCGATGAAAGCCCAGTTGAAAATTCCCCCTTTAGGGGGCGAGGGAGCATGGTTTGCAAGTGGGATAAGTGTTGTTATGCATCCTTTAAATCCCTTTGTACCAACTGTGCATTGCAATTACCGCATGTTTGAATTATATGATGAAAACGAAGAAATAATTGATCGTTGGTTTGGAGGAGGCACTGACCTTACTCCATATTATTTATTTGAACAAGATGCAAAACATTTCCATCAAACGTATAAAAATATTTGTGACCATTTTGATGGGAGCTTCTATCCGGAGTATAAAAAAAATTGTGATAATTATTTTGTGAATTCCCATCGCAATAATGAGCGAAGAGGTATAGGAGGAATTTTTTATGATTATCAAAGGCCAACCAAAGAAAAGGATATAGACTTCTGGATGAACTTTGGTAAAGCTTGCGGCAATGTTTTTTTACATTCATATCTTCCAATAGTTGAAAAGAGAAAGAATATTCCCTTTACTGATAAACATAAACATTGGCAGGAGATAAGAAGAGGCCGCTATACCGAGTTTAACTTAGTGCATGACCGGGGTACTTTATTCGGTTTGAAAACTAATGGCAGAACAGAGAGTGTTTTAATGAGCCTGCCGCCAACAAGTCGTTTTGAATATAATTATCAACCCCTGCCAGGAAGCAAAGAAGATAAATTGAAGCGGGTTTGTTTAAGGCCAAAGGAATGGATTTAACAAAAGCCATCATCATTCAAAATAGCCCGGCAATACGGTATTTAGAGTAAATTTGAAAAAACATTCCTATGAGCATTACAGAAAAAAAAGAATTTTTATTGCATATCGTGGAAGATGCAGATGAAAAGCTTACCGGATTATTGATAGCATTAGCAAATGAATATAACACATCAGGTGAGAAATATTCAGATGAAGAAATCGAAGAATTTTATAAAATCCGGGATAATCTTTTAGCAGATCCGGAAACAGGTTATACTCCTGAACAAGTTCATGAGATAATACGAAACAAAAGTAAAAATGCAGTATGAATTGTTGATTTCACCAACAGCATTGATCGAAACAGGTAACGCTTATAATTATTATGAAAAGCAATCTGATGGCTTGGGCAACCGGTTTTTAAAATCACTCGATGAGGCACATCAAAAATTATCTCAGTCACCTCAATTTTACGGCTACATAAATTCAAGGAAAGATTTAAGAGATATAAAAATAAAGGGTTTTCCTTTTATAATTATTTTTCAAATAGTAAAAGATAAGGTTTTAGTATTGAGGGTTTTTAATACAAAACCTGATCCCCCTTACTTAAAAATTTATAGATCATTATATGCTTATTCATCGAAATAGAATACTGCGTCAGTCCCCTGCTATAAGAAATATGGTTGCAGAAACCATTCTTACTCCCAATGATTTTATTGCCCCTCTGTTTATTAGTGAGGGTGAAAATATTAGTAGTGAAATAGCTTCAATGCCAAATTACTTTAGGCGAAGTATTGATCTTACCGTTAATGAAGTAAAAGAATTATGGAGCCTTGGCATTAAGTCAGTGTTACTTTTTATTAAATGTAAAGACGATTTAAAAGATAACACCGGTAAAGAAGCATGGAATAAAGATGGTTTAATGCAACGAAGTATCAAAGCTATTAAAGATGCACTTCCTGAAATGTATGTAATGACGGATGTTGCCCTTGATCCTTATTCATCTTACGGGCATGATGGTATTGTAAAAGATAATGAAATAGTTAATGATGAAACTGTAGAGGCTTTGGTAAAAATGAGCCTGAGCCATGCCGAAGCAGGCGCAGATATGGTAGCGCCGAGTGATATGATGGATGGCCGCATTGGTGCGATCCGCAAAGGCCTGGAAGAAAATGGTTATACTAAAACAGGTATCATGGCATATAGCGCAAAATATGCCTCATGCTTTTATGGGCCATTCAGAGATGCACTGGATTCTGCGCCGGGTTTTGGCGATAAAAAGACCTATCAGATGGATTTTGCAAACAGGATTGAAGCCATTAAAGAGGCTTTGATGGATGTGGAAGAAGGGGCAGATATAGTAATGATAAAGCCAGGCCTCCCATACCTTGATATTGTACGTGAAGTAAAGAATGCAGTAAACGTTCCGGTGAGCGTATATAATATTAGTGGCGAATATGCTATGATAAAAGCTGCTGCAAAAATGGGATGGATAGATGAGAACAAAGCAATTATTGAGACACTCACTTGTATAAAAAGAGCAGGTGCTGATTTAATAGCAACTTACTTTGCTAAGGATGCGGCGAGGCTCTTATTGTGAATAGGCAATGGTGAATGGGCAATGGTTTGGTGAAATAAAATTTATGATTTAAAACTCCCGATATCGCCTTGCTCATTTGACTATTCACCATTGCCCATTCACAGTCTAAATTAATTTTATGTTTTTAAAGCTCAACCATCAAAAACTTGATATTTATAGTTCTTCTCAAACATTTGTTTTGGAATGTTATAAGTTAAGCAAACATTTACCCGATAATGAAAAATTTGGAATGGTATCCCAACTACGAAGAGCAGCATTATCTGTTCATTTAAACATTGCTGAAGGTGCCTCACGAAAGTCCGAAATAGAGAGAAAGAGGTTTTACGAAATTTCCCGAAGTTCTATAGTCGAAATTGATGCTGCTCTTGATATTGCAACACAACTGGAATATCTTAAAAATTATGAAACTTCTAAGTTAGGAGAAGCAATGGTTAAGTGTTTCAAAATTCTTACAGGTTTAATAGTGTCACATATAAAATAGCAGCATTGCCAATTCACCATTCACCATTCAATAACAGTCATCAGCTTTTTTTACGTGCCCAACAATCCATCCCCGGAGGTGTAAACTCTCCTGTTCGTGCTTTTAAAAGTGTAGGGGGAACGCCAATTTTTATCAGGAAAGCCAAAGGCGCTTACCTGTATGATGAAGATGGGAATAAATATATTGACTACATTAATTCATGGGGCCCCATGATTTTAGGTCATGCACATGAAAGTGTAGTGGATGCAATACAGCAAAAGGCAATGGATTCAACATCTTTCGGAGCACCAACAATGCTGGAAATTGAAATGGCCGAACTGATAAAAAGCATGGTTCCAAATGTTGATCTTATTCGGATGGTAAGCAGCGGAACCGAAGCTTGCATGAGCGCCGTGAGATTAGCAAGAGGCTTCACAGGGAGAAATAAAATAATAAAGTTTGATGGCTGCTATCATGGGCATGCGGATAGCTTTTTAGTAAATGCCGGAAGCGGTGTTGCAACTTTAAATATTCAGGCAGTGCCAGGCATTACAGCAGGTGTAACACAGGATACCCTGACAGCACCTTACAATGATATTGATGCAATTAAAAAATTAGTAAATGAAAATAAGGGTGAAATAGCAGCAATAATAATTGAGCCTGTGTGTGGCAATATGGGCTGTGTTCCGCCGCTGCCGGGATTTTTAGAAGGCCTCCGGGAAATATGTGATGCGGAAAGTATCGTTTTTATTTTTGATGAAGTAATGACGGGCTTTCGCCTGGCAGCAGGTGGCGCACAGCAAAAATTAAATATCAATGCTGATCTTATAACTTATGGTAAAGTGATTGGAGGGGGTTTGCCTGTCGGGGCTTTTGGTGGAAAGAAAGAGATCATGCAGCACATTGCACCACTCGGAAAAGTGTACCAGGCCGGAACACTCAGTGGAAATCCAATCGCTATGATTGCCGGATATACCACACTTAATGAGCTAAAAAACAATACCGGAATATATCGGGAGCTTGAACTTAAAGGCGCATATCTCGAAAAAGGTCTGCATAATGTTTTTAACAAAAAAGAAATACCACACCGCATAAACCGGGTGGGGAGTATGGTTAGTGTTTTTTTTTGTAATCATAATGTTACCGATTTTACAACTGCGGCAAAAGCTGATATTGGCATGTTTAATAAACTCTTTCACCACTTATTGCATAATGGAATTTATCTGCCGCCATCGGCTTTTGAAAGTTGGTTCCTTAGTAATGCATTAACCTATAATGATCTTGATAAAACCCTTAGTGCAGTAGAATCATTCTTTGGATAATCAAAACAAAATCAATTCTTAATTGGTGTGAATAATTGCATAAGATAGAAAGGGATAAAATTAAACGACACTTAACAAGCACCGGTATTGTGAAATATAAACTATGAGCGTTACAAATACCTTTATTTAAATTAGATTCGTTTTAATGCAATACATAGATAATTCCATAGAAATTAAAGAGGCATTAGAAACAAGCGAGGAAAAATACAGGCATTTAACCAGGTTAATGCCTGTTGCGGTTTTCTCAACGGATCAGGATGGAGTAATCACTTTTTACAATGAAAAGGCTGCTGAGCTATGGGGGCGCTCGCCCCGCCTTGGTGATCCGGATGAAATTCGCTTTTGCGGATCGTTGAAATTATTTCAACCTGATGGAACGCCAATGACTCATGAAGAATGCCCGATGGGCAAGGCATTAAAATACAAAAAAAGTTTTCGTAACGAAGAGATTATGATTGAGCGCCCTGATGGAAAAAGAGTGATTGCCCTGGTAAACATTGACCCCCTTTTTGGAAATGACGGGCAATTAACAGGAGCAATTAATGTTTTGCAGGATATTACTGAACGAAAGAAAACTCAACTAAGTACCATGAGACTTGCGGCTATTGTAGAATCATCAGAGGATGCAATAATAAGCAAAACGCTTTCCGGTATTATTACAAGCTGGAATAATGCCGCTGAAAGAATTTTTGGGTATACGGATAAAGAAATAGTGGGGAAACCTATATATGTTTTAATCCCTGCTTCACACCAGGAAGAAGAGAAGGTGATCCTTGAAAAAATAGGGAAGGGAGAAAGGATAGAACATTTTGAAACTATCCGGTTAAATAAATATGGCCAGGAAATTAATATTTCTCTTACCGTATCACCCATTAAAAATGAAAGAGGGGAAATAATAGGCGCTTCAAAAATTTCAAGAGATATAACAGAAAAAGTAAGAACAGAAGAGCAGCTTAGAATATATACTCAGAAGCTAAAAGAGCTTAATAATCATAAAGACGAATTTCTGGCCATGGCAAGTCATGAATTAAAAACTCCTCTAACAGTTATAAAGGCTAATATCGGGTTATTGCAGCTAAAGCTTAATGACGATTTTAGCCAGGAATTTGTTACCAGAACCATGGTTCAGGTTAACAAACTGTCTGATCTGATCTCAGATCTTCTGGATATTTCTAAAGTACAGTCAGGTAACCTGCAATTGAATTTTACTTCTTTTGATTTTAAGAAATTAATATATGAAACTGTCGAAAATATAGAACATACTCACCCTTCACATAAAATAATATTTGATACGGTTAATGATAAGCTCCCCATAGTGGCAGATATGGCACGTTTGGAACAGGTAATTATTAACGTAATTACAAATGCAATTAAATATTCCCCCGCCTCAGATAAAGTGGTTCTTTCTGCAGAGTACCATGTTGATTTTATCACTGTGAGCGTTAAAGATTTTGGAATTGGGATATCGAAAGAAAATTTGAAAAAAGTTTTTTCCCGGTTCTTCATGGTAAAAGAAACTATACCAAAAATTTTAGGATCCGGGATAGAACTTTATATCTCCAATGAAATAATAAAGCGGCACAAAGGAAAAATGTGGGTAGAAAGCGAAGAGAATAATGGCTCTACATTTTATTTTAGCATTCCAACCTTGCAATAACATTCTGTACTGAGAAATATCACTATAACAAGATAGCCAATAAATAGTGCTGCAGTATACTCATTACAAAACAGGATGATTTCAAAAAAAAGTGTAATAATCTCCAAGGCAATTAATAAGGGAGCTGATAGCATCAATCATTAATAATTGCCTAAACCTGTAGGGAATCATACTTAGCCATCAAGTCAGCTTATAGGGGATTTTAAAATTTCCACACACATTTTTATTGCGGGGTTTATAGCTATAGAACAATAATTGTACTATGGGTACGTTAATTATAACAAGTTCTTCCTAAATGAACTAATGAAAAGGTACCCCCGGTTTTAATCAATTCTTAAATTGGTAAGAATTGACCTGTACCCGTGATTTAGAAATTATGGGAGGTAAATATTAGCCCTCTTTGTAATAACTGATCCCCTATGAAACTTTATAAACTGCTCATTATTTCTTTTCTGCTGACAGCTTTTTTACCTTATAGTGTGCAGGCTCAATCATGGTACAATGCCAGTTGGACAAGCCGTAAGGCCATTACTATTGATTATACAAAAGTGGGAACGGGACCTCACACTAACTTTCCAGTACTCATCAGCAGAGCTGATGCTGACCTTCAAACAGGGGCTCAGGCGGATGGTGATGATATTCTTTTTACATCATCGGATGGAACTACAAAACTTTCTCATGAAATAGAAAGCTACACCAGCGCATCAGGAACTATTGTTGCCTGGGTTGAAATTCCAAGCCTGTCATCTTCAGCCAATACCGTTATTTACATGTATTATGGCAATGTAGCAGCAACGGCACAACAGAATATTACCGGAACCTGGGATGCGAATTTTAAAGCTGTGCATCACCTCAACAACGCTTTTGCCGATGCTACATCTAATGCTAATAATGGAACGAATACCGGGACGTATGACATGCCAGGCAAAATTTCAAGAGGCCGCGGGTTTAACCCCAATGATGGTGGGGCGGATTATATAAATATTCCCGGTCTTATGGGCTCACCTGCCAATGTTACGCTTAGTGCCTGGGCTAATTTGACATCGCGAGACGTTACGGGTGCCCAGGTGGTAAGTATCGGTGACCATATTGCAATAGACGTGGATAATGTCACATACAAAACAGATGGACTCTCTTATATTACCGGCAGTTGGAACCATACCTCCACCGCCATAAATTATGCTGGAACCGGCTGGCACTATCTGTCTTATACATTCAACGATGCAGGTAATGTTCAGGTCTTTTATGTCGACGGCGTGCAGAAAGTATCAACTGCATTAACAGGCTCTATAAGCTATGCAGGGCTGGGTACAAATACATATATAGGTTCACACGCGAACGGGAACACCAATTTCGATTTTAACGGAGACATCGATGAAGTGAGAGTGTCCAACGTGGCAAGGTCTGTCGGTTGGATATTGACTGAATACAATAACCAGAATTCCCCCGCAACATTTTATAGCGTGGGCAGCGAAGCCACTAATGTAGCAAACTATCGGGCCTCGGCTTCTGCAGGTGCAACAACCGGGGTTTTGTCTCTGGTAATCACAAAGCCAACAGGTACAGTAAGCGGAGATGTAATGATTGCTGCGATAAGCGTAAGACCAAATACTGCAACGATAACGCCACCAAGCGGATGGACCCTTATCCGCCGCACAAATAATGCAGCATCCACCGCCCATTCGCACGCTACATATTGGAAAGCCGCAGGCGGTAGTGAACCTGCAAACTACACCTGGTCATTCAGTGCTTCAACAGGATCAGCAGGGGGTATATCTACCTTTTATAACGTAAACACCACCAGCCCGATTAATGTAGAAAATGGACAAACAACGGCTTCAGCACTAACCCATGCAAGTCCCTCGGTGACTACGACACTGGCCAACACAATAATAGTAACGACACACAGCTTTGCTTCCTGCGCTACATGGACACCCCCGACAGGCATGACAGAAACAGTAGATGAATCATCTGATGCAGTACCTAACGGTGCCGGTATTGCTATTGAAATGAACGTTATCGGACAGGCTGCGGCAGGCGCTACAGGAGCCAAAACAGCTACCGCATCAGGTGATGCCGATGTGGGTGTTACCCAAATTTTAGCACTTGCTATATGTGTTTCACCAACAACGTCGGATGCTGGTACTGATCAAACAGGTGCTGCCACTTGCGGATTGACATTAGTTACTCTTGCAGCAAATGTTCCCTCAGTTGGAACAGGAGCATGGAGCATTGTATCAGGATCTGGTGGAACAGTTACAACGCCAACAAGTGCTACATCAACATTCAGCGGAACAGCAGGAACGTCTTATACATTAAGATGGACAATTTCAAATAATCCCTGTGGTGTATCAACTGACGATGTTGTAATAACTTTTAATCAGGCTCCGACAACATCTGCAGCAGGGGCTGACCAAACAGGTGCTGCCACTTGTGGATTAACAACAGTTACTCTAGCAGCAAATGCTCCTTCCATAGGAACAGGAGCATGGAGCATTGTATCAGGAGCGGGTGGAACGGTGACTACTCCAACAAGTGCAACATCAACATTTAGTGGAACAGCAGGAACGGCATATGTATTAAGATGGACCACTTCAAATTCACCATGTACGGCATCAACAGATGATGTAAACATAACCTTCAATAGAAATCCAACAACATCAGCTGCGGGTGCTGACCAAACAAGTTCAGCAACCTGCGGACTTACAATAGTTACACTTGCCGCAAATGCGCCTTCCATAGGAACAGGAGCATGGAGTATAGTATCAGGAAGTGGTGGAACAGTCACAACGCCAACAAGTGCAACATCGACATTTACCGGAACAGCAGGAACGGCATATGTGTTAAGATGGACCACTTCAAATTCACCATGTACGGCTTCAACAGATGATGTAAACATAACCTTCAATAGAAATCCGACAACATCAGCTGCAGGAGCAGATCAAACAGGTGCCACCAGCTGCGGAGTTACCCTTGCGGCAAATGCCCCTTCAGTAGGAACGGGCGCATGGAGTATTATCTCAGGAACAGGTGGAACAGTTACCACGCCTTCAAGCGCCACATCAACATTCAATGGTACTGCAGGAACTGCTTATACTTTAAGATGGACAATTTCAAACAGCCCCTGCACGGCATCAGCAGATGATGTTATAATTACCATTATTTCACCCAATACCTGGACAGGAGCAATAAGCACAACCTGGGGTACAAGCGGCAACTGGGTTTGCGGCGTTATACCCACAACCGCAACAAATATAACCATACCGGCAAGCCTCAGTAATTACCCGGTATTAAATTCAGGCACGGGCTCAGTACAAAATATAACCATACAAAACGGCGCTTCATTAACAGTAACAGGCGCAACGCTGCAAATTGCCGGCAGCATCAGTAACAGCGGAACTTTCACTGCAAGCAGCGGAACAATTGAGATGAATGGTAGCTCGGCCCAAACAATTCCGTCAGGTACTTTCTCGGGAAATAAGATCAGTAATCTTATTATTAGTAATGATGTTACTCTTTCCGGGCAGGATTCTTTAACGGGAACATTCTCTTTTGGAAATGTAAATAGTAAAACTTTTACCACAGGTGGATATTTAACATTGAAATCAACTGCAACGGGTACTGCGAGGGTTGCTGACCTAACTAATGGAGGCGTAAATACCGGTAACAATATTTCCGGTACTGTAAAAATAGAGCGATTTATTCCTGCACACCGGGCATGGCGATTATTAGCCGCACCGGTAAATTTTAGCGGGGCGCAAACCATCAATCAGGTATGGCAGGAAGGTCAAACTTCTGGGAATTCAATACCAGGTTACGGAACGCAAATAACCGGTGGTACAATAGCAAATGGCTTTGATCAGTCCGCTACTAATTCTTCATCACTAAAAAGATATGATAACGCTGCAAGTGGATGGGTACCTGTAACCAATACAAATAATCCAATCTCAGATTATAACGGGTACATGCTTTTTATAAGGGGCGACAGAAGCATAAATCTTGCCAATGGACCTTATGCATCTGCAACCAATACTGTTCTGCGGGCTGTAGGGCAGTTAAAGGCCGGCAACCAAAGTTTTGCTATAGCGGCAACAGGCTTTACAGTTATTGGTAATCCTTTTGCTTCGCCAGTTAATCTTAACCAGATTGGTAAATTAAATTCAACAAACGTACAGGATAATTTTTATGTGTGGGATCCTAAAATTACCGGAACAAGTGGTGTTGGAGGTTCAGTAAATATTAGCTGGAATGGAAGTTCTTATGATATCACTCCTTCCGGCGGCAGCTCAATAAGCCAGTATATACAATCCGGTTCGGCATTTTTTGCCCGGTCTGCCAATGGAACAACTTCGGGCACTTTAGTAATAAAAGAGGCAGATAAATCATCGGGAGGAAGTGATAATGTTTACCGCGGTGTAAATGTAGGCGGTGTTGAAAAGCTAATAACAAATTTGTATTCAATAAATACAGATGGAACAACATCCATAGTTGATGGAATATTAAACAGTTTCGATGCTATGTATTTAAATGCTGTTGATAATATGGATGCGATAAAGCTTGACAACTTTGAGGAGAATCTCTCCATGCAAAGGTCGGGACAGCAGTTAACCGTTGAAAGAAGACAGCCTGCCAGTTCTTCTGATACCATTTTTTTTAACATGCTGCAGATGAAAGTAAAATCTTATAGGTTTGTATTTATAGCAGCTAATTTTAGTTATAGTGGCTTAAGTGCATTTTTAGAGGATAGTTATTTGAATACCAGTACCTCAATAGATCTCCAGGGAACTTCGACATTTAATTTTGATGTAATAAATGCTCCCGGCTCATGGAATCCAAACCGTTTTAGAATAGTATTCAGGCAATTAAATGTACTGCCTGTAACATTTAATAATATAAAGGCATTTAAGCAAAATGAAAATATTAAAGTTGAATGGAACGTAGAAAATGAAATGAATATTGAACAATACGAAGTGGAACGATCAGCAGATGGAATCTATTTTGTAAAACAGGCGCTGGTAAATGCAGCGAACAACAATACAAATGCAAGTTATAATTGGGTTGATAATTTCCCTTTAAGCAATAATAGCTATTACCGCATAAAAAGTGTGGAGATAAATGGTGCTGTTAAATATAGTAGCATTGTGCAAGTGAATATGAGTGCGAAAAACTCCGGCATATCAATTTACCCAAACCCGGTTATCAATGTAATCTGGCTGCAATTTAATAATCAGCCAGCCGGAATGTATTCACTAAAACTGATAAACAGTGCAGGAGTATCTGTTCTCGTAAGACATATTTTACACAGTGAAGGCAATGCCGCAGAACAAATTGATATTCCTAAAAACTTAGCGAAAGGAATTTACCAGCTCGAAATTATTAAACCTGGCAAAGAAAGCATGACTTTTAAATTGATCCGGCAATAATAGTATTAGACAGAATTATTTCTAAGATCTTTTCTTCTTCGATTTTTAATTTGCTAAAATGAAAACTCATTCTATGCAACATAAATATCAAAAGATTTGTCGCGGATTTAATTGAAGTCCATGCTGTCAAAAATTCTGCTTAGCAAGGAAGGAAACTACAAATTTTTAGGATCCGCGATAGGGCTTATATCTCGAATGAAATAATAAAGCGGCACAAAGAAAAAATGTGGGTAGAAAGCGAAGAGAATAACGGTTGTACATTTTATTTTAGTATTCCAACCTTGCAGTAACATATCACTTCTCATTTATTAAATCAAAAAGTAATTGAGAAGAAATTTGTATGTGATTTGAGAAAACTTCAGATTTATAACTCTATAGCCCCTTCAACTAATACAGTTGTCGTATTATTAATTACCTCAACAAACCCACTTTGAATTGTATAATAGGAGACGGAAGTTTTATCTTTTAAAATTTTTAGCTTACCGGCTTTTAAAGCACTTACCAGTGGAGCATGTTTTTCCAAAACTTCAAATGAGCCATCTATTCCAGGAAGTTGTACACCATAAACTTCCCCGCTAAAAATTTTCTTTTCTGGTGTAAGTATTTCTAAAGTCATACCCCAAACCCCTAAAGGGGCTTTAATTTAATTAAAAAATATCCCAGTTCCCCTTCAGGGGTTAGGGGTTTTACGCATTCGCCGCTTCAATCATCTTCCTTCCCTTTTCAATTGCATCTTCCAAAGTTCCTACAAGATTGAAGGCAGCTTCAGGATATTCGTCAACTTCCCCATCCATAATTGCATTGAAACCCCGTATAGTATCTTCTATAGAAACGAGCACTCCTTTTAAACCTGTGAATTGCTCTGCTACATGGAAAGGCTGTGATAAAAAGCGCTGAACCCTTCTTGCCCGGCTAACAATTAATTTATCTTCATCACTCAATTCATCCAAACCAAGTATTGCAATGATATCCTGTAATTCTTTATAACGCTGTAAGGTTAATTTTACCCTGTTGGCACAATTGTAATGTGCATCACCAACAATTATAGGTGTAAGAATTCTTGACGTAGAATCTAAAGGATCAACTGCAGGATAAATTCCAAGATCAGCAATTTTACGGCTTAATACAGTTGTGGCATCAAGATGAGCAAATGTTGTTGCAGGAGCCGGATCAGTTAAGTCATCCGCGGGCACATAGACAGCCTGAACTGAAGTAATAGAACCATTTCTTGTAGAAGTAATTCTCTCCTGCATCAAGCCCATTTCTGTTGCAAGCGTAGGCTGGTAACCCACTGCTGAAGGCATACGGCCTAACAAAGCTGATACTTCAGAGCCTGCCTGTGTAAAACGGAATATATTATCAACAAAAAATAAAATATCCTTTCCTTTGCCGGTGCCATCTCCATCACGGAAGTATTCTGCAATGGTTAATCCGCTTAAAGCTACTCTGGCTCTTGCTCCGGGAGGTTCGTTCATTTGTCCGAATACAAATGTGGCTTTGGAATCTTTAAGTTCCTCCATGTTCACAGCATCCAGATCCCAGCCACCTTCATCCATACTATGTATAAACTTATCTCCATATTTCATAATGCCGGCTTCAATCATTTCTCTCATCAGGTCATTTCCTTCACGGGTTCTTTCCCCTACACCTGCAAACACTGATAAGCCTGCGTAAGCTTTGGCAATATTATTTATCAACTCCTGTATTAAAACCGTTTTACCAACACCAGCGCCACCAAACAAACCTATTTTACCACCCTTTGCATAAGGCTCGATAAGGTCAATTACCTTAATACCGGTATATAAAATTTCAGAAGCTGTACTTAAATTTTCAAATAGAGGGGGCTTGTTGTGAATTGCACGTCCATTCTTTTTGCTTACCTGCGGCAGGCCGTCAATAGCATCGCCGGTTACATTAAAAAGGCGGCCATTTATTTCATCACCGGTTGGCATTAATATAGGGGAGCCGAGGTCTGTTACTTCCATACCACGTGTCAGCCCTTCAGTACCATCCATTGCTATGCATCTAACACTGTCTTCTCCCAAATGCTGCTGGGTTTCCAGGATTAATTTATCACCATTTTTCCTGGTAATTTCAAGAGCATGTAAAATTTCAGGAAGTTTATTATCCCCTGTAAAGTGCACATCAACGACGGCTCCTATTATTTGTTTTATTTTCCCTACGTTAGCCATAAAAATATTAGCTTTTTAATTTGGCCGCAAAGGTAAGGGGATACAGTTGTAATATAAAATTAGTATAGAGATTTTTGGTAATGTGCCTAGACGGTTGGGGGCTAAGAATTTAAAACTGAATAAACAATTTCTGATATCGCCATAGAAATCCGAAATTTGATCCCTCTCATTATGGAAAAATTTATTGTTTCAGCAAGAAAATACAGGCCGCAAAATTTTAATACTGTTGTAGGACAGGCTCACATTACTACCACTTTAAAAAATGCAATAAACAATAATCAGTTAGCTCATGCATTTTTATTTTGCGGGCCAAGAGGGGTGGGCAAAACAACCTGTGCAAGAATTCTTGCCAAAACTATTAACTGCGAAAACAGAACGCCTGAAGGAGAAGCCTGTAACACCTGTAACTCCTGCGTTTCCTTTGACCAGGGAATTTCCCTTAATATTCATGAACTGGACGCAGCCAGCAATAATTCAGTTGATGATATCCGCACATTGGTAGAGCAGATAAGGTTTGCGCCCCAGGCCGGTAAATACAAAGTTTACATTGTTGATGAGGTACATATGCTGAGCCAGCAAGCATTCAATGCTTTTTTAAAAACGCTTGAAGAGCCGCCGCCCTATGGCATATTTATTCTGGCAACAACTGAAAAACATAAAATAATCCCTACTATTCTTTCCCGGTGCCAGATATTTGATTTTAAAAGAATAACCAATCATGATACGGTAGTTCATTTGCAGGAGATATGCGATAAGGAAAACATTAAAGCCGAAAAAGCCGCTCTTCATTTAATAGCACAAAAAAGTGAAGGCTGCCTGCGGGATTCTCTAAGTATTCTTGATAAAATTGTAAGCTTTACAAATGGTGAACTTACCTATGCAAACACATTAGAGCACCTGAATATTCTTGATGAAGATTATTATTTTAAACTTATCGGCGCTATGCAGGAACAGGATATCAGCAGTGCAATTTTAATGTATGATGAAATAAACCGAAAGGGTTTTGAAGGTGATCTTGTTATAAATGGATTCTCTGAATTTATCAGGAATATTTTGGTAAGTAAAGATGACAAAGCAGTTATTTTGTTAGAAGTGGCACAGGATTTTAAACCAAAATATATTGAAGTCGCAAAAACCTTATCAGCTGCCTGGCTCATAAGTGCATTAAATATTTTAAATGAATCTGATATAAATTATAAACAGGCACGCAATAAACGTTTGCATGTAGAACTTACCCTTATAAAACTTTGCAGCCTGCAACAGGCCATCGAACTAATAAACGATGATAACGGAGTATATAAAAAAAAACAGGTTGATGTTTCGGCGCCGGTATCCTTTAGGGTAATTTCTCCAATTAAAATAAAGAAGAATTATGTGAATACACCCTCCGATGCAGTGTTGGAAATTGATGCGAAACTGGTAATTGAAAAAAATGTAATGGAAGAGCCAGATATCCAGCCTGATAAACCCGGCATTACCCAACCCAGGAATACTACTCAAGCCCAACCTAAACTTCCAAAATTAAATAGCCTCACTAAAATAAGGCAACAGGTAATAGAACAAAATAAGGAAATAAGGCCGGGTAAGGAACTGCTTGATGAGGAGTTATATATTGCATGGGGCTTATA
>JBDSAQ010000059.1:0-18744 GCA_039922095.1 Ginsengibacter sp.
TTCTCCGCCACCCATCTCCACCAGAAAGCGGTGCATGTTGTATACACAAACATGTGATACAGATCATCAGAAACTGAATGACCGTTCCTTATGATAGCCATGTAAACCGGGATTAGAAAAATTATAGTCATTGCAGATACTAATATCCCTATGGGATTAACCGGCAGGTAAATCCATCCTGTTTTTTTAAACCAATTTTGTTTCATATGATTTATTTTAAAATTGAATAATCAGCATATATAAATAAAGTTGTCGGCAGTATAGCAGCACAAATTATCAGCACCATATTCCACCAATGCTTTTTGAATGTATAACTTGATGGAAATAATACTGCTCCAAAGGCGGGCGAAAATTTGGGATTGATTGTAAGTTGTTTCATAAATAATATTTTTATATTAAAAGTGCTTTGAATTTCAAAGCATAGGCATAAAAAAAATTCACTTCATTCCTT
The DNA here is from genome assembly GCA_039922095.1 of Ginsengibacter sp. Lineage (GTDB taxonomy): Bacteria > Bacteroidota > Bacteroidia > Chitinophagales > Chitinophagaceae > Ginsengibacter. The sequence continues at coordinate 452 of JBDSAQ010000059.1, forward strand.
TTATTATTTTTTCTAATGCTGCCAGGTGCTGCTCAAATGCTTTCTTACCCACTTTTGTAACTGTATACGTAGTGTTGGTTTTTTTTCCTATAAACCCTTTATTAACTTTTATATATCCATTTTCTTCCAGCGCTTTTATATGCGATGCAAGATTACCGTCTGTTACATTTATTAGCTGCTTCAAATCATTAAAATTAATTTGATCATTCACCATTAAGGTGCTCATTATGCCGAGCCTCACCCGGCTATCAAAAGTTTTATTAAGATTTTCTATGGGATTCATTCGCTGATCGTTGGGGGTTGAGTGCTCGCTTCACGTTCATACTTAAGCCACATTAATAAGCCATACACAATGTGCAAAACGCCAAAACCTGCTGCCCAAAAGTATAGTCCGTAACCAATCATCCATAAGTTAATAATGCCTATAAATATCTGGCCATAGCCTAAATATCTCACCTCTCCCAAAGTATATTTACTTGCATTTACCAATGCCAGTCCATAAAAAATCAGGCAACCTGGCGCAATCAAACCATATTGTTCCAGGTCAATACTTCTCAATAAAAATAAGCCCCCCGCCACTAACGGAATTATTGTATTCCAGAATAAGCGAAATGTGGTAGTGCCCCACAAAGGCGTGCCGTTTTTTTTGCTTCGCAGATAAGTAAATAAAAACGCTGTTATAAAAGCGGCAATAAAGGTGAGTGAAGCAATTAATAACAGGTCATTTATCAACAGGCTCATGCTGTCTTTAAAAATATACCTGCCATGGTCTTTATTATAAAACAGGGTATGTTCATGATTGTACAGGGAAAGTTTAGAATAAGCAAACCAGGCTCCTGTTAATGCACAAACACCTGCAGAAATTCCACTTAATCCACTAAGACTAATAAACCTGGTGCTGCGTTCCATCATTTGTTTAATGTGCTGCAGATCCTTTAAAGATTGATTTTGTGCATCCATAAAAGTACTTTGAAAATCAAAGTAAATATTAAAAAATGATATTTACAAATGTTTTTATAAACAGGTTTACTTAAAAAAAGTATACAAGGTGATGGAATATACCAAAAGGAGTAAATGCGAGATACTTTAATAAATTGATACAAAGTTGTTGGCTATACCCAGGGTATTATAGTTTTGCAGCTTTTGTAGTTGCTTCCATAGCATCTTGTAAAATTTTTATGAAATATATACCAGAAGCATGCCTGCTAAGATCAAGGGGAATAAGCCTGGTTTCTTCATTATTTTTTATTTCCTTTCTTTCTATAACCCGGCCCATTATATCAATTATAATTATTTTAAAATCTTTTTTACCAATGCCACTTAAGTAAAGGTTAGCAATATTATGAAACGGCTGGGGCCTTATGGCAGCTGAAAATAAAGAGGCCGGCAATGCAGGATTAAAAGTGATTGTAAAGTTTACATCTGAAATATCAAAAAATATACTCCCTGATGCTTTCACCATAAATCTAACGGTGTTAGTAGTAGTGATATTAGGTACGATTATACTTGTTGTTCCATTATTTAAGGTATTAGAAACAATAGTAGCCGGATAAGTATGGCCTCCGTCTGTACTCATTAATATATCTACATTTTGAGCATTGATCCCTGCAACATTATTTGTATTGGCCACATTCCATGTTACTGTTTGTGTTGTTCCCCCTAACCAGTTTACAACAGTGTTGGGTGCGGTAATAGTGAATGGCCCGTCGTTAGTAACCACTACTTTAAACGGAGCGGAAGAAGAGCAGCCATCGCCACCTGTGGCAACTCCGCCACCGTTTGCTCTATTGTCCCGTACGGTTAAGCGAAATTTTATGTCTCTTGCAACCTGCGAAAGCGTTTCTCCTTTTAATCCACCCATTGTAGTATCAGGGTTTGGCGGATAGTTGGCAAGTATCACTGCAATATCTGGAAAGGTGCGGCTCCCGGAGGTCTTAGGGATCCTTGCTTTAAATAAAGGTGCTACTGTGCTGTTAGCGCCACTGTTCCATGCCGAGCCATTAGTAGAATTACTTAAATCCCATTCTTCCCATGAATATGTCAGGGCATCACCATTAATATCTGTGGCCGAGCCGGTAAGTGTAAACGGAGTTCCTTTCGGAATCTTCATACCTGAAACAGGCATAATTACTACAGGCGGTGTATTTCCGGTAGAAGTTATAACAGGGCATGTATTGCCATTGCCAGTTGTTGTATAAGCAACAATCTGATCAAAGCTTATGGAATGAAAATAGGGATCACTATTAAGTTGGATATTATCTGAACCACAAATACCTGCATATCCCATAATAGTTGTACCACTGCCAGGTTCGTAGGCAGTGGTTTTTGCCCTGGCACCAACATCAGAACAGTTATTCATTTTACCTTCAAAAGTATGAGTGGCTCCAAACTGGTGACCCATTTCATGCGCTACATAGTCAATATCATAAGGATCCCCTACGGGAGATAAAAGCCCGGTAACACCTTTTGCTTTATTGCCATTGTTGCACACTACTGCCAGAGATGCCAACCCCCCCGCACCGGTGCTAAAAGTATGTCCGATATCAAAAGCTGAAGAACCAATAACCGAAGTGATAGTTGATTGGCTCTGATCAATTAAAGTACTTGCATCATTATTACCGGTATACGGATCAGTAGTGGAATCTGTATAAACAATTAATGCATTTGCACCTACTAATACCAGTTTTATATCCAATTCAGTTTGATAAACCCCATTTACCCTGTTTATAGTGGTAACAATTGCACTCATAGTATTAGCTACGGTTATACTCCCTGGCGGGCAAACGGCCTTAGCATATTCACCGGTACAGGATATTGCTACCCTGTAAGTTCTTAATTGGCTGCCAATACAAGTGCCGGATAAAGGAGCTAATATTGATGAAATATCTGCATTCCTTTTTGACAACTCATCAAATTTGCAATTAAGTTTTTGTTTGGCAGGATTAATATAATCTTTGGAAAAATAGGTGATATATAAATTATTATTTGCTCTTTGAGAAGGATCAATAAATAACGAACCTGCTGATGAACTTACATAAGCATGAAATCCCTGGGTTGTACAATCAATCCGAACGCTGGCTGTTGGATCATCTATACCCTGGCCAACATAAGTTTTAATTTCAGGAAATTGTGATGCCAGGGCATCTTCCATAATTTTAGTTTCTGAAATTCTAAATTTTTTGAAAGAGTTGTCGGGATACGGAAGAGAAATTTCAAGCCCATTTTCAAGGTTAGGTAAAGACTCAACAGGTGCAGAATTCAGATACGCTTTATATTGGTCGAATGATAAAGAAAGAGTACGGTATGCCTGGGGAATAATTATCTGCGGCGTATTTCTTTTTAAAACAGACTGCTCACTTTCAAATTTCCAGAATTTTTCCTGAGCTAAACTTAAAGCTGCTATTTTCAGGAATAATATTAAAAGCAAAGACTTTTTTATGAATATTAATTTTCGCACAATACAGTAAATTATCTAAGTAAGTTATTATTTTTTTAAGTGTAAAATTAAACTGTTAAGATCATTGTGCAATTAGATAAAATTTGAAACTAAAATCGTTCATAATAATAACATCGGCAAAATACATTACCTGGATTTAAGGCATTTTGGAATTGAAATAAATATGCTGGCAACACTTAGGAGATAGCTTTTAAAATTGTTAAGCAGATTAATGGGGATTAGCGTTTTACTGCTTTTACGGTTATTTCCACATCACTTTGTAAAAATTTTATAGAGTATAAACCGGAAGCCTGCCTCGTAAAATCAATTGGGATAAGCCTGCTTTCTTCATTATTTTTTATTGTCTTCCTTATTATAACACGGCCCATTACATCACTGATAATAATTTTAAAATCTTTTTTATCAATTCCCTCCAAGTAAAGCTCAGCATTGTTGTAAAACGGATGAGGCTGAATGCTGGCTATAATTTTTCCCTCTAAATTTATTTTTGCTCTTTTGATATCAGAGTATACAGAGATGTTATTGAGATCAACCTGGCGCAGGCGATAAAAATACACAATACCTTTTTTTACATCATTATCATTTAGGGTGTAATACTGCACATTGCTGCTATTACCTTTGGCTGGTATAAAACCTATTTTTATAAATTTGTTATCGGTCCCCTCACTTCTTAAAATCTCAAAGCCTTTATTATTAAATTCTGTTGCAGTCGTCCATTTTAACTCTATTCCGGCAACGCCAGGTGTAACGTAAAGTTGTAACAATGAAACAGGAAGAACTGAATTTTGAGTAATAGTAAAATCTTCATCCGAAATATCAAAAAATATATTTCCTGATGCCCTGATCATAAATCTCACTGTATTATTAGTAGCAATATTAGGCACGGTTATATTTTGTGCTCCGTCATTAGGGATGTCCGATAGTATTGTTGTTGGATAAGTATTGCCTCCGTCTGTGCTCATTAAGATATCTACATCCTGGGCATTGATCCGGGAAATATTGTTTGTATTAGCAACATCCCATGTTACCGTTTCTGTACTTCCGCCTAACCAGTTTACTGCAGTGTTTGGTGCAGTAAGAACAAATGGCCCATCATCAGTGACTACTACTTTAAACGAAGCTGTAGAAGAGCAGCCACTGCCTCCCGTAGCAACACCACCGCCATTTGCATTATTGTCCCGGGCCACCAAACGGAACTTCATATCTCTTGCTTCCCGGGGTAGTGTTTCTCCCTTTAATCCATTCATGGTTGCGGGAGGGTTGGAAGGATAGTTTGCTAATATCACAGCCATATCAGGAAAAGTACGGGTACCTGAAGTTTTCGGAATTCTCGCTTTAAATAAGGGCTTTACAATACTGCTAGCTCCGGCATCCCATTCTGAGCCTGTAGAAGAATTGCTTAAATCAAATTCTTCCCAGGAATAAGTAAGTGCATCGCCATTAATATCAGTAGCAGACCCTGTAAGTGTAAAAGGTGTTCCCTTTGGAATTTTCATACCTGAAACAGGCATCACTACAACAGGCGAAGTATTTCCGGTAGCAGTTACAACAGGGCATGTATTGCCTTCATCAATTGTTGTATATGCAACAATCTGATCAAAGCTTTTAGTATGAAAATAAGGATTACTATTAGGCTGAATATTATCTGAACCACAAATGTTTGCGTAACCCATTATGGTAGTACCGCTTCCTGGTTCATATGCAGAAGACTGTGTTCTATTACCCCCGCAAAAGTTTAATTCACTTTCAAACGTATGGGTGGCGCCAAACTGATGCCCTATTTCATGAGCAACATAGTCTATATCATATACATCGCCAACCGGATTAGAAAGGCCAGTAACTCCGGATGCTTTATTACCTGCCGTGCATACTATTCCCACATCTGCCAGCCCACCTGCGCCTGTGCTAAAAGTATGACCTATGTCAAAATTTGAAGAACCAATTACTGAAGTAATATTGGCCTGGCTTTGATCAATTAATTTAGTAGCAGTATCGTTACTGTTACCAGTATATGGATCTGTACCGGGGTTTGTATAAATAACCGAAGCATTTGCCCCCACTAATACCATTTTTATATCAAGTTCGGTTTGGTAAACCCCGTTTACCCTGTTCATTGTAGTAATTATTGCACTCATGGTATTGGCTACCGTTACATTACCGGGAGGGCAAACAGCTATGGCATATTCACCGGTGCAGGATATTGCTGCTCTGTAAGTTCGTAAAGAGCCGCCAATACAGGTGCCGCTTAAAGGTGCATTAATTAATGAAGAAGATGTATTGCTGTTTAATTGTTCATTGGCTGTGCACTTAAATTTTTCTTTATCAGGATTTACATAATCTTTTGAAAAGTAGGTGATATATAAATTATTATTTCCCTTTTGATAAGGATCAATAAATAATGATCCGGAAGATGATATAACAAAGGCATGAAAACCCTGTGTTGTATAATCAATCCGTACGGTAGCGGTGGGCTCATCAATACCTTGCCCCACATAAGTTTTAATTTGAGGGAACTGATTTGCCAAAGCATCTTCCATCATTTTTGTTTCTGCAATTTTAAATTTTTTGAAAGAATTGTCCGGGTAGGGAAGAGAAATCTCAAGCCCGTTCTTAAAATTAGAAGATTCGACAGGCGCCGCATTCAACCAGTTTTTATATTCATCAAATGATAATGAAAGGGTGCGGTATACCTTCGGAAGAACCAACGGAGCTGAATTTCTTTTTAAAGCAGATTGTTCGCTTTCAAATTTCCAGAAGTTTCCCTGTGCAAAACAAAAAGCTGTTACTATTAAGGAGAAAGTAAAAAGTAAAAACTTTTTCATAGGAAATTGATTTAAGCAAGTCATATCAAAATGATTATTGTAAGCTATATTTTGTAAACATCTAAATTACTAAGATTATTGTGCTGCTATCATGTAAATGGTAAATAATGGAAGGAAGTAACTCCTTGAATTTCTAGCATGAGGCCGCCAAGTGCATATTAAAATGGCTGCGGGTTGTGGAGCACATCAGAAATAAAATAGGATATAATGAGGCTCTCATAAAATGGCAGCTGCTTTATCTATTCCTCATCCTGGAAAATTCTCGTTAATTTAAGATTACTGACAGGCGCTACTATTAAGGGAAATTTTTCTACTGTAACATTACTTTGCTCCAGCCCAAAACCTCTTTCTTCGCTAAGGCTTTTATCTTTTAACCAAAAATGGAATTTCATAATAAGGCGTTCAAAAAATGGCAATTCATTATCCTGTGATAAAAATTTTTCCATTACAATAAACTGAAAATCGCCAACTACGTTGTTTTTCTGTAAACTTTCATAACGGCTGGTTATTACAACTTCCCTGTTTGTTACCATATCTTCCACAACCTTTCTAAACATCAGGTTTATACGCGGAGCCATCCTGAAGCCTAACCTGAATTCAATACGCACCACCTCGTTGGGAATAATAACATCTACTGAATATTCTGATGTAAATGGGTCATCCAAAGTATCAACATGTATAAACCAGTATATATCGGCACGCTTGGGCTTCCTGTTTAAAATGGAGTAGATAATTTTATGCTCAATTTCTTTGGGGTTATTTGCACTGGTTAAATAAACAAGGTGAGTGGCGTATTTATTAATAGTAAGATCATTACTGAGCTCCTGCAACAAAGGCAGGTAATGCTCAAGTCTTACAAATTCAACATACCTGTTCTTAACTTTTCTGGCCCTGAACCAAACATACATTACTACGAACATTATAATTGCTACAAGCATTGTTATATAACCACCATGTAAAAATTTTTGCAAAAGAGCCACCAGGTAGGAGATTTCAATAATAAGATATCCTGCAAGGAAAAGGTATATCAGCCATGACTTAAGCCTGTGCATAACCATATAATTGGCATACAACACTGTAGTGGCTAACATGGTTATTATTATGGCTAAACCATAAGCAGCTTCCATTCTGGAAGTTTCTTGAAAATAAAGTACAACGCCTAAACACCCAATAAACATTACAGTGTTTATACCCGGAATAAACAATTGTCCTCTTTCTTCACTGGGATATTTAATCCTAAGTTTAGGCCAGAGATTTAACCGCATAGCTTCACTTATAAGCGTGAATGAGCCAGATACCATAGCCTGGCTCGCTATGATTGCAGCAGTAGTTGCAATTACTACACCTATCAACACAAACCATTCGGGCATAAGATCATAAAAAGCATTTATATGTTGTTGGATTTTCACATCTTTTGTTATTGTCATTCCCTTTCTGTGCGCAAGTAAAAAAGCTCCCTGTCCAATATAATTTAAAAGCAGGCAGGCTTTTACATAACCCCATGATGCCCGGATGTTCCCACGGCCACAATGCCCTAAATCACTGTACAGAGCTTCAGCTCCTGTTGTACATAAAAACACTGCACCGAGCAGTACAAACCCGCCAGGGTAAGCTGATAAAAATGTAAAAGCATAATATGGATTAAAGGCTTTAAAAATGGATAAATCATCCATAATATGAGAAGCCCCCAATACCGCCAGCATAGTAAACCAGAGAAACATTATGGGGCCAAACATTTTACCAATAGAAGCGGTTCCAAATTGCTGTAAGAAGAAAAAAAGCGCAAGTATAATAACCACTATAATCACAATAACATCTGTTTGCAAATTTTGCAACACGGGTAATTCCCGTAAGCCTTCTATTGCTGAGGTTATTGAGATGGGGGGAGTAATAATGCCATCTGCAAGTAATGCTGCACCACCTATCATTGCAGGTACTACCAGCCATTTGTATCTGCGGCGTACCAGGGCATATAAAGCAAAAGTTCCTCCTTCTCCCTTATTATCTGCACGTAAAACAAGTATTACATATTTTATAGTTGTTTGCAGGGTAATTGTCCATATTATACATGATAAGCTCCCTATAATAAGAGCATCTGTAATTAACCTGCCATTAATAATTGCATTATATACATACAAAGGGGAAGTACCAATATCTCCGTAAATAATTCCTAAAGCAATAAGTAAACCTGCGCCTGTGACTTTATTGAGATTCTTTCTCACATTTATATTTTAGATAGTACAACGGAACTTATTATACAAATCCGTGTAAGGGTTAGCAAATGTAGAGTGAATTTATATATTGTCAAATGGTTTATTAGGGGAAGGATAATCAAATTTTCAGCCACATTTAATACTTAGATTTATTATGTACTTAATACTATATCTGTTATGCCAGATAAAATTGTTCTTACCATTTATTATTTAGGGGAAAAGAGAATTGCATATTTTAAATAAAGAAAAGAATAACTTTTTAATCGTGTTTGCTTATAAAGCGATAACCGATACCAGATTCTGTTATTATGTATTCAGGACGATTGGGATCAGGCTCAATTTTTTTTCTAAGTTGCGCAATAAACACTCTTAAATATTGGGATTGGTTAACATAGCCTGGCCCCCAAACTTCACGCAAAAGATATTGATGAGTTAAAACTTTCCCTTCGTTTTTAGCAAGCAGTGAAAGCAATCTGTATTCTGTTGCAGTGAGTTTGATAGATTCATTATTCTTCTTTATGGTTCTTGCTTCTAGGTCAATTGTTATTTCGCCGCAGGTAATTATCATATCCCCTTCTTCTGCAGCTGAATTGCGCAATGCAGAGCGGATACGTGCTAATAATTCCCCTGTTCTGAAAGGCTTTACTAAATAATCATTTGCCCCATTATCTAATGCTTTAATAATATCCTCTTCATTATTTTTTACAGAAAGAATTAATATTGGATTTGTATACCATTCTCTTAATTTTTGTAAAACAGATTGTCCGTCTTCATCAGGTAAACCAAGATCAAGAATGATCATATCAGGGGGATGATTTTCTGCTGTTATTAACCCGTTCCTTGCATTCTCTGCCTGGTTTACTGTATAGTTATTACTCTGCAATGTTATCTCTAACAGTTTGCGCATCTGCACTTCATCATCAATAATTAATATCTCTGCCCTATTCATTTTTGATATTTTTTATATTAGATGTTTGGGCTGCTATATGAATGGTAAACCTGGCGCCACCTGCTTTTAAATTTTGTAAATGAACTGTTCCTCCATGCGCTTCTGTAAAGCCTTTCACTATTGATAATCCCAAACCAGTACCGCCTGTTTTTGTATTCTTTAACCGGTAAAACCTGTTGAATACATTATCTATCTCATCTTCAGGAAATCCTTTGCCATTGTCCTCAATAATTAATTCCAACACATCAGCATGGCAGTGAGCAATTATATCAATCATACTATCTTCTTTGGTATACTGAATGGCGTTGTTTACAAGATTGTAAATTATTTGTTCCATCATTGCTTTATCTAATTTAAAAAAAGCGATTTCCGGATTTACATTTATGGTGATCTTCTGTGAAATATTATTCTCTTCTATTCTTTTTACAGCACCGTATATCACTTCAATAATATCGCACCAGTCTTTTTTGGGCTGAAGAAATCCTGACTCAAGTCTTGACATGCTTAACAGATTTTCTACCTGCTGATTTAGCCGGAAAGACGCTTTGGATATTTCAGCTATCAGGTCTTCTTTATTTTCTGCAGTAAGATTGCGGTTGTTGGATTGAAGATTATCTGTTGCCCCAATTATAGCAGCAATCGGTGTTCTAAGTTCATGTGAAAGGGAATTCAATAATGTATCATAAAGCTTTACCGTATTTGCTTTTTCTTCCTTAGCCCTGCTGATCTTTTCTATCTGGCGTATTTTATAGGTTAGCACCGCATTAACCAGGGCTATAACAAAGTACATCAATAGTAAGATAGAATCTTCTGTGGAGCCTACCTGCAAAGTAAAACGGGGAGGAATAAAAAAGTAATCCCAAATTAAGGCGCTTAATACAGCAGTAACAAATACAGGGATAATATCAAATAAAACAGCAGCTATGGATACGGTAAGCAGTAAAATAAATGCCACTACATTATATTCCAAATAGCCGGATAATGAGTAGCACAGCGCAGAAATTATACATACTGCGCTAATGCTGATAAACAGTTGAATTGGTTTACTTATTTTATTTATGAAAAGTTCCATGTGAGATGCAAAAATAAACTGCTATTTATAAGTGCGTTGTAAAATACAGTGGTGTATGTATAAGGATTTTATAAAGATTTGCTTTTGCTGTTGAATCTATATAAATACAAGTCGAAATTTGCAAAACATTTACGCTGAAAAACCCTATGCTTCGTAAGAGTATAAATATTTATTGTGAAAAAAAACCTGAATAAAGTAACCGGCGCAGGCTTACTTATTGCCCTGGGAATTATTTACGGAGATATTGGAACTTCACCACTCTACGTTTTAAATGCAATTACCAGGGATAAGATAATTTCACAGGAACTTATACTTGGAGCATTATCGTGTGTTATCTGGACACTTACCCTGCAAACAACTTTAAAGTATGTTATACTTACTTTAAAAGCCGATAACAGGGGAGAAGGTGGCATCTTCTCACTATACGCCTTAGTTAGAAGGCAACAAAAGTGGCTTGTATTTCCGGCTATGATAGGTGGTGCTTCTTTATTGGCTGATGGCATGATAACCCCGCCTATCTCTGTAACTTCTGCCGTTGAAGGTTTAAAACAAATTCATTTCTTCAGCGGCATTAATGAAGCAACCGTAGTTTACATTGTTATTGGAATTTTAGTTTTGTTGTTTTTCTCCCAGCAATTCGGTACTGCATCCATTGGTAAAATGTTTGGTCCTATAATGTGCACATGGTTTCTCATGCTGACTGTGCTGGGCTTTACACATTTGTTTGATGCCATATATATTTTTAAAGCCTTTAATCCATATTACGCAATAAAGCTATTAACACATTACCCTAATGGATTTTGGTTATTGGGCGCTGTTTTTTTATGTACTACAGGTGCGGAGGCCTTGTATAGTGATCTTGGACATTGCGGAAGAGGTAATATTCGTATTTCATGGATATTTGTAAAGTCTGCCCTTATTATAAATTACCTGGGGCAGGGGGCCTGGCTACTCGCTAACTATACTGGTGAAAGGGTCACAAAGGAAATTATAGACAATGGATTTAATCCTTTTTATGGTGTGATGCCTGTTTGGTTTAAAATACCAGGTATAGTAATCGCAACAATTGCAGCCATCATAGCGAGCCAGGCATTAATAAGTGGTTCGTTTACGCTAATAAGCGAAAGCATGCGTTTGAATTTATGGCCGAAAATGAAAATAAATTATCCCACTGAAGCAAGGGGCCAGTTGTATATCCCTGGTATTAATACAATTTTATTTATAGGTTGTGTGGGTATAAGTCTTTATTTCAAAAGCTCATCCAACATGGAGGCTGCATACGGGCTTGCCATTACACTTTGCATGTTAGCAACATCCATGTTGTTTGCCAATTTTCTTATATCAAAAAGAGTTCAAAAGCCATGGATATACTTATACCTGTTGGTTTATCTTACAATCGAAATAAGTTTTTTAATTGCCAATCTTAATAAATTTCCACATGGAGGCTTTGTAACATTGATAGTTGGAGGAGCATTATTTTCTGTAATGTACATCTGGTTCAGGGCGAGAAAAGTTAAGAACCGTTATGTAGAATTTGTAAGGCTGGAGCAATATCTTCCCTTACTGCAGGAGCTTAGTAATGATAAGTCAATTCCAAAATACGCTACTCATCTTATTTATCTTACCAGCGCTAATAACCCTAAGGAAATTGAGCATAAAATTATTTATTCTATTTTAAACAGGAAGCCCAAGCGTGCCGATATATATTGGTTCGTGCATGTTGATACCCTGGATGATCCCTACACTTCTGACTACACTGTTGAAACAATTATACCCAACGAGGTTATACGCATCGAATTTAGAATGGGCTTTAGAATGGAGCCACGCATTAACCTCATGTTTAAAAAAGTGGTTGAAGATATGGTTGCTAACAAAGAAGTAAATATTACAAGCCGCTATGAAAGCTTGCAACGAAATAATGTTGTAGGGGATTTTCAATTTATTGTAATGGAGAAATTTTTATCTCAGGATAATGAATTGCCTTTTTTTGAAAAGCTTATAATGAAATTGCATTTTTGGATAAAAGATAAAAGCCTTAGCGAAGAACGGGGTTTTGGGCTGGAGCAAAGTAATGTTACAGTAGAAAAATTTCCGCTTATTGTTGCCCCGGTAAGTAAATTTAAATTGAATCGCTTGTTCCCGGATGATGAATAATAATTCCCGATAATTTTATAATCTTTTAATATTAAGAATAATAACAGGCGGATAAAAACTTTCTCCATTCTCAGGCTGTGAGTGGATTTTTCTTACTACCTCCATTCCAGTTACCACTCTGCCAAAAGCTGCATAGCCTAATTTGTCTGCATTGGCATTTTCACCAAAATTATAAGCCGGCTGATCGCCTACGCAAATAAAAAATTCAGAAGTTGCAGTGCCCGGTGTTGTTCTTGCAAGAGAAATAGTTCCATCAAGGTGCAGTATACCTGACTGCCGGGTGGTTTCATGAGGTGTACCCTGCAAAGTGACAGCCTTTTTATTATTTGATTGCCAGATACCTCCTTGTATTAATTCTGATTTAAAAGATGATGAGGGCTGATTTTCCTCTTTTAATACCCTGTAAAATGAACTGTTTTTATACAGCCCTGAATCAACATATGATAAAAATGCGGCTACACTTTTAGGAGCTTTACCAGGATAAAGCTCCACTTGTATGTCACCAAATTGTGTTTGTATTTCCACATTTGGATTTTGGTATTTTTTGTGGGAACAGGAGAGGAGTAATAAAAATATAATATTTAAAAGCAATTTTTTAATCATACAAATTTACCTGGAGGTTTTTTGAGTTGATGAAATCAAAGTTATAACAGTATATCGTTCCCAAAAAAAATCCATACGCTCATTAATTTGCACTTGGCTGTTTTTTTGCAGTAGCAAGAAAAAATAAAAATAAATGAGGAAAAAGCTAACCTTAAAAGGATTTTGGGAAGTTTTGAAAAATTCTTTCAAAGGATTTTCAGATGATAAAATAACCAAGTTAAGCGCATCGCTTGCTTATTATACAGTTTTTTCACTTGCGCCAATGCTTATTGTAATAGTTTCATTATGCGGTATTTTTTTTGAAAGAGAGGCAATTGAAGGAACTATTTACGGGCAGATTGAAAGCTTTGTTGGGTCTGATGCTGCGTTGCAGTTACAGCAAATAATCAAGAATGCAGCCATTGGGGGTAAAGGAAAAATTGCTGCAATTATTGGTGTAATAACATTATTAATCGGCGCTACCACTGTATTTGCAGAAATACAGGATTCTATAAATACAATTTGGGGGTTAAAAATAAAGCCCAAGGCAGGCTGGTTTAAGCTGGTGAAAACACGCCTGTTATCGTTTGGCGTTATTGGTTCATTGGGGTTTTTATTACTGGTATCGTTAGGAGTTACTGCACTGGTAGAGGCGTTAAGCAATCGTCTTAAGTCTCATTTTCCTGATGTTACAATTATTGTATTTTATATCATAAATCTTGCTATTACGTTTAGTGTGGTAACTGCTTTATTCTGCGTAATCTTTAAAGTGCTTCCCGATGCTAAAGTAAAGTGGAAAGATGTGCTGGCGGGTGCTATAGCAACTGCAGTGCTTTTTATGTTAGGCAAGTTTGCCATTTCATTTTATATAAGCAAGAGTAACGTAGGTAGCACTTTCGGTACGGCTGGGTCGCTTGTAGTATTGTTGGTATGGATTTATTATTCATCCATCATTTTGTATTTTGGTGCAGAGTTTACAAAGTCTTATGCTATTAAATACGGGGAGCCAATACACCCGAATGAGTATGCTGTTGTAGCACATACTATTGAAGTTGAGCAAGGTAAACAAAGCATACAAGAGGCTGATAAAAAAACTGAAAAGCTGGAAGAGAAATTGAATAAATAATGTGTATGTTACAAGTATGTGGGGTTTGATATCTTTTAAAACTTTAGGCTCTTAGACCCGGCATATAATTCATATTCCAATAACCGGCAATCAATTTTACCAGTATAAAATTCAATTTTACGGGCAGCTTTCAATCCAATTTTTTTGGCAAGATTTAAGTTACCTGTAAAAATATAGCCTGTGTAGCCTTTGCATCTCTTCTTCATAAAATCACCTATCCTTGAATACTTTTCTTCCAACGCAGCTTCATTTCCCATACGTTCTCCATATTCAGGATTAAAGTAAATTACGCCGGGTGTATTTTCATCAACTACAGTATCTTCAAAATCACAGACGGCAAATTCAATTAAATTTTCAACACCTGCGGCCCCTGCATTTATTTTAGAAATGTTTATAGCATCTTCACTAATATCAGTAGCAATAATTTTTAATTCCGGAATATCAATAACCTGCTGAACTAATTTGTTTTTTTCACTTTCATAAAAAGCTTCATTAAAACCGAGGATGTGTTTAAAGCCATAATTACTTCTGAATAGCCCGGGCTTTCTGTTTGTAGCCAGCAAGGCTGCTTCAATTGCAATGGTGGATGAGCCACACATAGGATTAATAAACGCTGATCTCCTGTCCCACCTGGTTGCCAGCAAAGTGGCCGCTGCCAATGATTCCAGCATTGGAGCCTGTCCGGGAATTCTTCTGTATCCATGTTTGGCAAGCGTTTCTCCTGAAGTATCAATAAATATCTCTGCTGTCTCATTTCTCCAAAAGAGATGAATTACTGTGTTAAGTATGTTGGAGCCCGAGTCAGGTCTTACATTGGTTTTAGTTCTAAAACGATCAACAACTGCATCTTTAACTTTTACATTGGCAAATAAAGAGTTGTTTATTGTTGGATGATCTATTGTACCGGTAACTGAAAAATATCCATCTTTTGCAATAATAGTTTCCCATTGTATTAATGAAACTGCGTTGTATAAATCATCAGGATTATTGCAGGTAAATGATTTTAAAGAATATAAAACCTGGCTTGCACACCGCAGGTTTACATTCAGCTTTATGCAATCCTGCAAGGTTCCGTTTAATTCAACTCCTGTAGAAAACGTTCCTGCCAACTTAAATCCTAACTCAATAATCTCCTGTTGAAGAAAGGGTGACAAGCGCTTGCTGCAGGTAACAATAATACGGCTTGGTTTATTAAATGATTGCATGGCAAAGGCAAACATAAGCAATATTAAAAATGATTTTGGCAGGGTTTTAATATTATAAAAATGATAAGTGTGCAACATAAACCTTCTTATCTTGTAAAGTAAAATAGAGCGTATGATTCCATTGGGCGATGATAATTCTGACAGAACAAAAACTCCGTTTGTTAACTACTTTTTTGTTATAATTAATATTCTTGTTTTTGTTTTCTATCAAAAACTGGGAAGCGATCTTGGGTTTACTTACAGCTATTCTACCGTTCCTGCAGAGATTATGAGTGGGCAGGATATAGTTACTTCTGCCACAATGGTGCAGGATATCACCGGTCAGGATGTTATGATACCTGGATTAGGGGTAACCGCTATACCAGTTTGGCTAACATTAATAACCTCAATGTTTATGCATGGGGGCATTGCACACATTGCAGGAAACATGCTTTATTTATGGATCTTTGGTGATAACCTGGAAGACAGGCTGGGGCATGTGAGATACTTTTTCTTTTATATTTTGTGTGGAATAATTGCTTCACTAACACATGTATTTTCCGATTATCTTTTTGGAGAAAGCCATTTGATACCAAGCCTTGGAGCTTCAGGAGCCATCTCTGGTGTAATGGGAGGTTATTTAATACTTTTTCCCCATAGAAGAGTTACTGTTTTTTTTATATTCACTTTCTTACATGTGCCGGCATTTATAGTGTTGGGCGCATGGATTCTTTTGCAGGTTGCTAATGGTACCGGATATTTAGGTGGCAGCGAAGCCAGTGGTATCGCCTATGCCGCCCATATAGGAGGGTTTATTGCCGGGTTGGTTTTAATTAAAAGGTTTCTGCCAAACGTCCCTATAATATATTCTAAAAGATAATTTTTAAACATCCTTTCCCGGTAACTATATATCAATGATTTATAGGTTTACATAAAAATTTTGCTGCTTTATTACCAAGCATGGACATGTGATGGCATTACTTTTGATAAAAGGCAGCTGTCTCTTTTTTCTATGGGAAGTTATTCTATTCAACAGTCAAAAGTTTACATTTTATTAGATACATACTTACACACTATAAAATCTGAAGTAAAAAGATGCTATGTAAATAAGTTGAATTGGATATGCATACTTAATCGTTAAAAATTGTAGACAAAATTTCGCACATTATAAACCACAAAAACACTTTATGAAAAAGATCTCTTCAATTCTAATTGCCGGTTTTTTTCTGCTGTCCGTTCCGGCATTTACGCAAATTCAGCAGGGCAACATTTTAGCAGGTGGCGATATTGCCAGTTTTGACCTTGGATTAGAAAAAGGTTCAGCATTTAACATGACCATTAATCCTAAGCTTGGTTTTTTTATTAAGGATAACCTTGCAGTAGGACCTGACATTTTACTTGGGCTAACAAGCTTTTCAGGCGAGACTTCTTTTAGCTACGGTATTGGCGCATTGGGTCGTTACTATTTTTCTGATAAAGAAAATATGTCACCATTAAGACATTCCCGTTTTTTTGTAGAAGGTACTGCCGGTTTCAGGGGCTTTAATGTGTCCGGCGGCGGTAGCAGCACTAATGGTTTAGGACTTGGTGTAGGCCCCGGCCTGGCGTATTTTATAACTCCTAACATAGGGCTTGAAGCCTTACTAAAATACAATGGCCTGGTTGGCTTTGGAAACGAAACCACGCAAAGTAGCTTAAATTTAAGTGTTGGCTTTCAGATCTATTTGCCTTCAAAAAATTTAAAGAACAAAGTAGCGAACGATGTGAAGTAATAATCAAATCGGTCAATTTATAAAAGGCATGTAGTATTCTATGTGCCTTTTTTGTTGATATGAGGCAGCTACCTGGCAACTTCTATCTTTACCTTTTTATTTTTAATTTTTTCATTTTTGATAAGATGAAGCGTATTACCAACCTTTAATTTTCTAACTGCAACAAATGAAAAAAAATCTTTTACCTCTATCAATCCAATATCGTCTTTTTTTAATTGCCCTTTATTAGATAAAAAACCTACAATATCAATCTTGTTCACTTTATCTTTTTTCCCTGCTGCAATAAAAAGCGTTGTCCATTTAGGTTTATCAGGTAATTCACTGGTTTCCGGAAGTTGTATTTGTTCTGCATCTTGTTTAATATAAGCAGGCTTTTTTTCTTCTGCAGATAATATTAAAATGGCAGTTCCGCTTGCATCCATTCTTGCACTTCTTCCATTTCTATGAATGAAAGCTTCTTCAGTGTGTGGAAGGTGATAATGAATGATGTATCTTATGTTGGGGATATCCAGCCCTCGGGAGGCCAGGTCTGTAGTAACCAAAACATTTACTGTTCCGTTTTTAAACTTACAAAGTGCGCTGTCACGTTCCTGCTGCTCCAAAGCGCCGTGATAAAATTCATTAATAATTCCTTTTTTGGTAAGAAAAATACTGGTTCGTTCTACTGCTTCCCTATGATTGCAAAACACGATCGCTGATCTGTTACCTAAATAACAAATGAGTTTAAAAAGAGTTTCTGTTTTATCTTTTTCATCTGCCATAACTGTTTTAACTGTAAGCTTGTCTAAAACATTTTCTCCGGATAAATAATTAAGTTTTGCAGGGTCTTTCAAACCAACAAATCCGGGAATTTCTGCAGCTTCAGTAGCTGAGGTTAATATTCTTTTTTTAAGAAATTTTAATGAGCCAATAATAAATGCAAGCTCTTCGCTAAAACCTAATTCTAAAGATTTATCAAACTC
>JBDSAQ010000060.1:0-4254 GCA_039922095.1 Ginsengibacter sp.
TTTCGTTTTTTGTAAACCCAGGTCAAGAGTTTCTTTTTGTTCTTTTTTCCCAAATAGTTTATCAAATATTCCCATAAAGAATTGCCTGAGGCATATTTATTTTAAAAAAGATCGCCGAAATTAATTATATCGTATAAAAAAATAAAGCTATCCCGTTTAAGGAATAGCCTGAAAATTTTACTGAATGCAATATTAGCTTGCCAAAAAATCTTTTATCCGGTCTTTATGAACTATAGATTCTTTAAATGTATAAGAACCTGATTTAGGACTGCGGACAGTTCGTACAACTTTTGTCCAGTTTTTTGCTTCAGCGGCGGCTTTCTGGTCTTTGCTTTTTATTGCGGTTTTAGCTGCTTTTGCCATTTCGTATCAGTTAATTAGTTAAGTAGTGGGTTTATTTTATCTCTTTATGAACGGTGACCTTTTTTAAAATCGGATTAAATTTTTTAAGCTCCAAACGTTCAGGTGTATTCTTTTTATTCTTATTAGTGATGTACCTGCTTGTGCCAGGTTTGCCAGAAGTTTTATGTTCCGTACACTCTAAAATTACCTGTACCCTGTTTCCTTTCTTTGCCATATAAATATTTTATAAAAATTCAATTTAGGTATAGATTATATCTTAACTCCCCTCTCTCTCATTTTTTTTACCACACTTAGTAATCCATTTTTATTTATAGTTCTGATAGCTTCCGTGGATAATTTTAAAGTAACCCATTTATCTTCTTCAACCAAAAAATAGCGCTTACTTTGAAGATTAGGTAAAAATCTCCGCTTTGTCTTGATGTTGGAGTGAGACACTGTGTTACCTGTAACAGGCCTCTTTCCCGTAACCTGACATACTCTAGCCATAATAATTTTTTTTCGGATGGCAAAGGTAGTAAAATAATTGATAGTTTTTAAAGTAAATACACATGTTTTAATGTGAGTATGCAAGATATATGCAAGAACATTTTATATAGCTAAGAAGAATTGTAAATATCAATCAGGTGCATTTCATAAATCTTGTATGCAGAGTATTAAGTATCAACTGAATATTATTACCTTTGCCGTCCTTAAAATGATGTGATGGCTAGCCGAAGGGAATTTGATATCGCTTTTGTAGGATTAAAGCCGGGTTTACATGAATTTCACTATGAGGTTAATGATAAGTTCTTTTTAACATTCAATGAAAAAGATTTTACCAGCTGCGATGCACAAATTAAGGTAACGCTCCAAAAGAATACATCATTTATGATGTTGAAGTTTGAGGTGGGGGGTAAAGTAGAAGTTACATGTGACAGGTGTGGAAATCCACTTCAAATCAATTTGTGGGATGAGTTTAACATGATTGTTAAGCTGGTTGAAAATCCTGAGGAAATGAATGAAACCGAAGATGATGCAGACATTTATTATATATCCAGGACAGAAAGTCACCTTCATGTAGCAGATTGGATATATGAATTTGTTGTACTCAGCATACCAATGCAAAGAATGTGTAAAGAAAGTGAACAAGGCGGGCCGCAATGCAACAAGGAAGTTTTAAATATGCTGAAAAAAATGGCTGAAGGAACGAATGAAAATAACAACCCCCTATCAAAAGGGCTGGAAAAATTTAAAAAGAATATTAATTAATTTCAATAATTTATAAGTTATGCCAAATCCCAAACGCCGACATAGTCAGCAAAGAAGTGCTAAAAGAAGAACGCATTATAAAGCAGTTGCCCCAACGCTTAGTGTTGACGGCACATCCGGGGAAACACACGTTCGCCACCGTGCCCATGTAAGCGAAGGTAAATTGATGTACAAAGGAAAAGTAATAGCAGAAATTGCCCCTTCAAAAGCCTGACGATACTTCTTTCATATATATTTCCGTGTATCAAAATCAAAGATGGATTAATTTATCTTTGATTTTGAGTTTTATATAATGGTGGCGGATATAATTCCATGTTGCTTAAGGCCTTAACTTTTAAACATAGAAGATGAATATTGCATTGGATATGATGGGAGGAGACTTTGCACCTTTAGAAGCAGTAAAAGGAATTGAACTTTATTTTCATAATAATTTATCTCAGCAAAAATTAATGCTTATAGGTGATGAGCCTGCAATAACCAGTTTACTTGAAAGGCACAACATCTCTTCTGAATATATTTCTATAATACATGCAACGCAGGTTATTGAAATGCATGAACACCCTACCAAAGCCTTAAAAGAAAAACAACAATCATCAATTGCTATAGGTTTTTATTTATTGGCAAGTGGCAAGGCGGATGCCTTCATCAGTGCTGGAAATACAGGTGCTATGATGGTAGGAGCATTATTCAGTATCAAGGCAATTGAAGGTATTCTGAGGCCAACAATTGGCGCATATTTACCAAAAGAAAACGGGCAGCTTGGCTTGCTGGTAGATGTAGGATTAAATGCTGATTGCAAGCCTGAGAACCTTTTACAATTTGCCCTACTCGGTTCTTTGTTTGCGCAATACATTTTAAATTATGATTCCCCCAGGATAGGCCTGCTTAATATTGGTGAAGAAGAAGGCAAAGGAAATATTTTAACCCAGGCAGCTTACACATTATTAAAAGAAAGCAGAGAGCTAAATTTTATTGGTAATATAGAAGGGCGTGATGTTTTAATGGATAAAGCTGATGTAATAGTCTGCGAGGGATTTACTGGTAACGTGCTATTAAAATTCGCTGAATCCGTTTACGATCTTGTTCAGCGACGGGGAATTAATGACGAACATTTTAATCGTTTTAATTTTGAGATTTATGGTGGAGTTCCGGTTCTGGGAGTGAATAAACCCGTAATAATAGGCCATGGAATTTCACATGCAATTGCCTTTAAAAATATGATATTGATGGCAGAAAAGATGCTTGAAAAAGACCTCGTGGGTAAGATAAAAAAGACTTTCAAATTGACGGCTTAATGTTTATATCCTATTTTAATATGAACGGCCATGTTTTAACCAATGATAATTTACTTTATATCTACCCGACTGCAGCAAAATGTAAATTGTAATCATGAGATTAGAAATAAGGCTTATTTAAAATGCCTTGCCCTTAAAACCTCAATCACATCATATAAGTTAAACCCTTTTGCCTTTAATAAAATGAGATAATGAAATAGCAAATCAGCAGCTTCATCTTTAAATTTAACGGGATCATTGTCCTTTGCTTCAATCACTAACTCCACAGCCTCTTCCCCTACTTTTTGTGCCATTGTATTAATCCCTTTTTTAAACAACTGACTGGTGTAAGATTGCTCAGAGGGATTCTCTTTTCTGTCACTTATTATTTTTTCTAATTCACTAAGAAAATTTTTATCAATGTTCTTTTCATCAAAACAGGTATCGGCACCTGTATGACAAACAGGTCCGTCAGGATTTGCTTTAATTAAAAGAGTATCATTATCGCAATCGGTTTTTATAGCAACAAGATGTAAATAGTTTTTGCTTGATTCCCCCTTTGTCCATAACTGGTTTTTTGTTCTGCTGAAAAATGTTACCAGTTTTGTATCTAAAGTTTTTTGCAAAGCTTCTTCATTCATAAACCCAAGCATCAATACAATATTTGTATTTGCATCCTGTACAATTGCAGGAACGAGCCCATCATCATATTTTTTAAAGTCAATACCCCCTAACCCCCTAAAGGGAAAACTTTCTATGTTACTCATATTCTTACATTTATTTTATTACACTTTAGATATTCTTTTAAAGCAGGGATCTCAATTTCTTTATAATGAAAAATACTTGCTGCCAGTGCAGCGTCAGCATTGGCGTTTTGAAAGACTTCTTTAAAATGTTCCATCTTGCCGGCACCTCCTGATGCAATTACCGGAACAGATAATGTGTTTGATAGTAATGAAGTTATATCCAAAGCAAAACCTTTTTTTGTTCCATCATTATTCATAGAGGTAAGTAAAATTTCGCCCGCGCCCTTATCAACAGCATGTGTTGCCCAATCAATAGTTCTGGTTTCCGTTTTCAATCTTCCGCCATTGAGATAAACATACCATTCCCCATCTTCTTCTTTTTTGGTGTCAATTGCTAATACAACACATTGGCTTCCGAACTGGTCCGCCATTTTGGTTATCAAATCCGGTTCTTTAAACGCTGCTGTATTGATAGAAATTTTATCAGCACCATTCTGCAAAAGTTCCGATACGCTTTCCATTGAGGATATTCCACCACCAACTGTAAAAGGAATATTGATATTTAGGGCAATCTTTTTTACAAGTTCCACCAGCGTTTTTCTTTTTTCTATAGTTGCCGTAAT
>JBDSAQ010000061.1:0-6251 GCA_039922095.1 Ginsengibacter sp.
CATTGATCTTATCATTCATTAAATTTCCTATACTGCCTTCATGTGTGTGATGCAGGCCTTTGTTTAGATCAAATGTAAATTCACCCTTTTCAATAAGATTGCCGACCTGTTGGTATGCTTCCCTAAAAGGAATTCCGTCAGTAACTAAATTATTCACTGCTTCAACACTAAAAAGGTATTTGTATTTTTCATCATTCAGAATATCATTTTTTATTTGAATTTCACATAACATTACCACAGCTAATTGTAAACATGCTTTTAACTCTTCAATGGCAGGAAACAAGATTTCTTTTGTTAATTGAAGATCCCGATGGTAGCCAGATGGCAAATTGTTGATCAATAATGTTAGCTCATTAGGTATGGACTGAATGCGATTGCATTTCGCCCTTATCAATTCAAAAACATCCGGATTTTTTTTATGCGGCATAATACTGCTTCCTGTTGTAAATTCAGAGGGGAATGAAATAAAATTAAAATTCTGATTAAGATATAAACAGCAATCCATTGATAGTTTACCAAGTGTTGCAGCAATGCTGCTTAATCCAAATGATACTATTTTTTCTGTTTTTCCCCTGGTCATTTGCGCATATACAGAATTATAATTCAGGGATGAGAAGTGGAGCAGTTTAGTGGTTAAGGCTCTGTCTAAGTTAAACGAAGATCCATAGCCGGCACCACTTCCCAAAGGATTTTTGTTGGTTATAATATAGCCAGCTGATAATAATTCAAGATCATCAATTAAACTTTCAGCATAAGCACCAAACCATAAACCAAAAGAAGATGGCATTGCAATTTGCAGGTGAGTATAACCTGGCAAAAGCTTGTCTTTATACTTTTCACTTTGTGAGATAAGAAGATCAAAAAGGGTTTTTACTTCATCTTTTATGTTTAATATTTCTGCTCTCAAAAATAATTTGATATCAACAGCAACCTGGTCATTACGGCTTCTTCCACTATGGATTTTTTTTCCAATATCACCAATTCGCTGTGTTAATAAAAGCTCAACCTGCGAATGCACATCTTCAACATTATCGTGAATGGT
Source organism: Ginsengibacter sp. (assembly GCA_039922095.1). Lineage (GTDB taxonomy): Bacteria > Bacteroidota > Bacteroidia > Chitinophagales > Chitinophagaceae > Ginsengibacter. The sequence goes on from JBDSAQ010000061.1 coordinate 1,043, forward strand.
GAATTGTGAATTATGAATTTGTGTGAGGATTTCTTCCAGGGCTTTTACAGCAATGCCAGATTCTTCTTTTGTCATTAAACCAACTTCGCCTAACATTTTTACATGGGCAATAGATCCTTGCACATCATATTTGGCCAGCAACAGATCAAATTCCTTATCTCGCCCAACTGTAAATTTTTCTATCAATTCAGAGACAGATGTATTTTCTTTTTGCCACAACTTCATAGCAGTTGATTTAATAATTTAATATACAATTCTATTCCTTCATTTATTTCATCAACAAAAATATATTCATCTGCACTATGGCTGCGTGCCGAAAAACCTGGGCCAATTTTCAAAGCAGGGAAATTCATCAATGCCTTATCAGATGTTGTCGGTGAGCCATAATAAGTTCTTCCCAGTCTCAGACCAGCTGTAACTAAAGGATGATCTAATGAAATTGATGACGATCGAAGGCGGGTGCTTCTTGGAGTAATTTCACTTTCAATATGTGATTTTATAGTTTTAATAATTTCTTCAAATGTGTATAATTCATTTACTCTTATATCAACAATAAAACTGCATGAAGCAGGAACAACGTTATGGGCTTTATTTACTGTTTCAATATTTGTCACGCTCATTTTTACAGGTCCTAAAAGATCAGAGACTTTTTCAAAGTGATAATTTTTTATCCATTCAATATCTGCGATTGCTTTATAAATTGCATTTTGGCCTTCATTCCTTGCAGCATGCCCCGCTTTGCCGGCTGCCTTGCAATCCAGAACCAGTAAACCTTTTTCTGCAACAGCCATTTGCATTTGAGTTGGTTCACCAACTATTGCACAGTTCTTATCCTCCCCATTATTATCCTGTTCCGATTTGTTAAAAAGAGCCTTAAAAGTTTCCTGCTCAAGAAGTGACTCAATTCCATGTGCTCCTGAAATCTCTTCTTCGGCACTTGCAGCCAAAACAATATTGTATTGTAAATTATCTTTATTATAGAAATATAAAAAAGTTGCAATTAAAGAAACCAGGCATCCGCCGGCGTCATTACTTCCGAGGCCAAATAACTTCCCATCCTTTTCCAGGGGCAAAAAGGGATCAGTTGTATAACCGGAATTAGGTTTTACCGTATCATGGTGAGAATTGAGCAAAAGCGTTGGCTTCGTCTTATCATAATATTTATTCTTTGCCCAAATATTATTCAGATGTCTCTCCACTCTGACATTTTTTGACTGCAAAAAATTTTCAATAATGTCTGCAGTAATATTTTCCTCTCTGCTGAAAGAAGGGATAGCTATCAATTTCTTCAGCAATACAATAGCTTCATGTTGAAGTATTGAAATATCCTGATTATCTATTAATGATTGTTGTTCCTGCTTCACCTTTTATTAGTTGATGGATGTCTTCTGCTTTACCTATAATAACTTTTTTTACACCATTACTTAAAGCTATAAATGCATTGTCAAGCTTTGGTATCATGCCCGCAAAGATTGCGTTCTTTTGTTTCAGATCTTTATAAGTGTCTTTGTCAATTTGCTTTATAACAGTATTTTCATCATCTGCATTTTCAAGCACTCCTTTTTTTTCAAAAGAATATATCAGCGTTACATCATAAATAGCGCTTAATGCTTTTGCAATTTCCTGGGCTATAGTATCTGCATTTGTGTTTAAAAGCTGGCCTTCTTTATTATGAGTAATCGGTGCTATTATTAAACTTATACCCTGATCTAACAGGCTTTTTAACAGCGCTGTATTTACTTCATCAACATCTCCCACAAAACCATAGTCAATTGTTGGGTGTTGTCTTTTGTGTGATTGTATTAAATTTCCATCTGGTCCACTCAGGCCGATTGCATTACAATTATTTGATTGCAATTGCGCCACAATATTTTTATTGATATAACCAGCATAAACCATTGTTACAACTTTTAATGTTGCAGCATCAGTAATTCTTCTGCCATTGATTAGTTGTTGTTCAAGGCCAAGTTGGGATGCAATCTCCGTGGCAAGCTTACCACCGCCGTGCACCAAAATCTTTTCACCTTCAATAGAAGCGAATGCGGATAAAAATGAAGAAAGTTTTTTCTCATTGTCAATTATATTACCACCAATTTTTATAAGGTATAAACTTTTGCCCCCATCCCCTAAAGGGGAGTTGCTCACATTCTCTGAAGGAGAGTGGTCTTTATTCGGTTTTGTTACAAAAGTATCTATCCCCAGGGAAGTATCCCTTTCAAGTGATTGCCTTTGCAGATGATTAATTGTTTTGCCAATTGTTTCTAATACCTTTTTTGGAGCTTTGAAAACTTCTTCGTTTTTAAACCTGAGTATACTCAATCCTAAATCCTTTAAACATTGCTCTCTTGTTCCATCCATTTGTTTTACTTCTTCATCCTCATGAATGTTACCATCGATCTCAATAACCAATTTAATTGCATGACAATAGAAGTCAGCAATGTAATTCGATATTGGATGTTGTCTTCTAAATTTTAGATGCCATTCATTTATATGAATTAAATCCCAGATAATTTTTTCTGCAGCAGTCATTTTATTGCGTAATTCCTCAGCCCTTTGAAAGATTATTGGGCCAGCTCCATAAAACATATTTTCTCTCATGATGTGGAATTTTGCCCCCGTCCCCTAAAGGGGAGTTATACAAAATTTCTAACTAATTAATCTTGCATTCAATTGGTATAATCCTATTGCTACTCCCATTCCTCTTAGGAGTAGCAGGCATTGGTTCCCCTTTAGGGGATAGGGGCAAGCAATTCCCTTATTACCGCTTGCGCTGCCCATACACGGTTGCCCGCCTGCCGGGTCACAATACTATTAGGCCCATCTAAAATTTCATCACTAAGTTCAACATTTCTCCTTACAGGCAGACAATGCATAATCTTAGCATTATTAGTTTTGGCTAGTTTAGCATTAGTTAACATCCAGCTTTCATCATTAGATAAAATACTTCCATAGTCGCTGTATGAACTCCAGTTTTTTACATAAACAAAATCAGCATTTTTTAAAGCTTCATTTTGATTGGTAATGATAGCGGTTCCTTTTGTAAACTGTTCATCAAGTTCATATCCTTCCGGATGAGTAATTACAAATTCAGCTTTACCCCATGCGTTTATCCACTGGGCAAAACTATTTGGAACACACTGTGGCAGCGCCTTCACATGAGGTGCCCAGCTTAAAACAATCTTAGGTTTTCTTAACTCCCCTTCAGGAGATGGGGGCAATTCTTCTTTAATAGTGATTAAATCTGCCAGGCTTTGTAATGGATGTAAGGTTGCACTCTCCAGGCTTATTATCGGGATACCTGAGTATTTGATAAGTTGCTCCATATATAATTCCCTGTAGTCGTCATCACGGTTTTTTAATGAAGGGAATGTTCTTACAGCAAGGATATCAAAATAATTTCCTAATACGGGAGCAGCATCTTTTACGTGTTCAACTGAGGAGCCATTCATTACAATTCCTTCTTCAAATTCCATTGTCCATCCTTCCTGTCCCACATTAAAAACAATGGCTTCCATTCCCATATTCTGCGCAGCAATCTGTGTACTAAGGCGTGTACGCATGCTTGGATTTAAGAACAGACAACCAATCCGTTTATTTACACCCAGCCTTTTATCTTTAAGCGGATCCGCTTTGTAACCAAGAGCTTTTTGTACAAGAGCATCTATATTCTCAACATCATTAACAGAAATAAATTTTTTCATTTTAAGAAAGCATTCATTCGAAGATCAATTCAGTATAAATATAAAATGCATACTTCAGTAATAGTATAATTTTTTAATCAGGATTATACTATACAGCGATAGAAATTTTATCATTCATTTTTGATTGCCGGTTGCTCAATTTTTTTATTTCCTTTTTCAACGCTTTTAAAAACTGATCAATTTCTTTTTTGCTGATAGTAAGTGAAGGTAAAAGCCTTATTACGTTTGGTTTTGCTTCCCCGGTAAAAATATGATGGTTATTCAACAAATTCTTTTTTAAGTCTTTTAATTTTACAGGAACGTCAAATCCTATCATCAACCCCCGGCCCCTTACATTTTCAATCAGCTTGATTTTTTTTAATTCAGTTAATAAATAAGAGCCATTTTTTTCAGCTTTGCTTATAAGCTTTTGTTTTTTTATTACTTCGAGCACAGCAAGTGCGGCGGCGCAGGCCAAATGATTTCCCCCAAATGTAGTACCCAGCATAAAATGTTTGGGATGTATATGTGGAGCAATTAAAATTCCTCCGACAGGAAAGCCATTCCCCATCCCCTTTGCCATGGAATATATATCAGCATTTACGCCCGCATAATCATGAGAGAAAAATCTTCCGCTTCTTCCATAACCACATTGTACGCTATCAGCTATGTAGACAGTATTGTATTCATCACACAATTTTCTTATCAATTGTAAAAAACTTTTATTTGCTTCATTAATTCCACCAACTCCCTGTATACCTTCAATTATTACCGAAGAAACCTCATTGCCATAATTCACAAAATAATCTGTTAATGCAGCTTCATCATTGAATGGCAAAAAAATCACGTTATCAGTTTCATTAACAGGGGCAGTAATATTTGCATTATCCGTTGCTGCAACAGCAAGTGATGTTCTGCCATGAAATGCTTTTGTAAAAGCAATAATTTTTTTCTTCCCATTGTAAAATGAAGCAAGCTTTAAAGCATTTTCATTGGCCTCTGCTCCGCTGTTACAAAGGAATAGCTGGTAATTTTCTTTGCCACTTACTTCTCCAAACTTATCAGCAAGTTGCTGCTGCAAAGGGATTTTAATTGAGTTAGAATAAAAGGCAATTTTATCCAACTGCTCTTTTATGCGCTTTACCCAGTGACGGTTAGTATGGCCAATACTTATAACAGCATGGCCGCCGTACATATCTAAATACTTTACACCATTTTCGTCCCAGACATAAGAGCCTTTTGCCTTTATGATGGTGATGTCATTGAGTGGGTAAACGTCGAATAAAGTCATAGCATTAAATAATAAAATTTTTGAAATAGTTACCAATACTCCTCGCTGGGAGTGGTAGCTAAAAATAATTTGCTTTTAATTTTAATCCTTTTGTTTCATCCAGCCCAAACATTAAATTCATATTTTGAACAGCCTGTCCGCTGGCACCTTTTAGAAGATTATCTATTGCAGAATGAACAACTAATTTGTTTCCGACTTTTTCTAACTGAATTACACATTTATTGGTGTTTACAACCTG
>JBDSAQ010000062.1:0-5283 GCA_039922095.1 Ginsengibacter sp.
GGGCCTGGGAATGCGCTTCATGTTTAAGACTTTCAATTAACTGACCTTTGGCTTCCTCAGCAGTAAGGCCGGATACTTTTTCAAGTCTTCTTATATGTTCTTCCTGGTGTTTCTCAAGTTCAGTTCTTTTTATATTAACCACTTCAATCTGCCGGTTAAGCGTATCTTTTATTGCATCATTTTCTTTTACCAGCTTATCAAAATTTTGTTCTTTTTGATGTAAAGATTGTTCTTTTTGTTTCACCCGGTTTTCAGCCTCGCTTAGTTTTTGATTTCTTTGAAAAACTTCTTTATCATGTTCTGACTTTAGTTGAACAAAATGCTCCTTAGCCTCGAGCTGCTTTTCTTTTTTTAATGTTTCAGACTGAATTTTTGCATCTGCTATTATTTTTTGCGCCTGCTCATCAGCTTCTTCCAGTTGTTTTTTAGTATTTTTTGAAAAAATGATCTTTCCAAGCACTATACCCATTATGAGGGCAATTATTCCAATGATGATGTATATTATTGTTGATGTCATTTAAGAGTTCTTTTTTAATGAAGTTTACAATCGCATGAAATTTCTCTATAGTCATATAGCTAATTGAGATGGATAATCAACGAAGATAATAAAAACTGGCGGAGGGGAAAAATGTAAGGCGCTGTACTATAATACCTTATCAATTTGCTCTTCTATTTTTGATAGCAATGCAGAAAATTCCTTTTCAAGTTCTTCATTATTAACTGAAGTATTTATTTGCGTAGCATACCAGATTAAAACCATAGCTATATAATCCTGCATATCCTTACCAGCAAATTGGGTTTTAAACTCAAGTATTTGGTTATTAATGATTTTTAAAGTCTTACGAATGTGTTCTTCATCTTTCGCAAGAGATTTAATGCGGTAAGTTCTATCGCCAATAAGTATATTTAAGGGTATTAATTCATCAACCATAATTACTCACTTAGCATGCCTATGCATTTATTTATTTGTTTTATATATTGATCAATGCGTTTTTCAAACTCCCTTTGATCAGCTTCAGTCATGTTACCGCTGGCAGCTTTTAAAATATTTATTTTTTCACTTAGAGAAAAAATATCAGTCTTATAACTTTTTTCTTTTTCTTTTAACTCTTGTAGCTCCCTTGCAAGTGTTTCATTTTCTTTTTGCAGGAAAGCGTCCTTTTTCAGCAATTGCTGAAGTTTCTCATTAACGGTTTTTATATGTGCCTCAAGTGTATTCATTAGGTCATTTTCTTATTTCGGCACTTAATTCATTTTTAAAAGCTTCGATGATTTTATTCATCCAAACATCAATTTCTTTATCAGTTAATGTTTTTACCGTATCAATAAATGTAAGACTTATAGCAAATGCCTTTTTATCTGTGCCGAGTTTTTCACTTTCGAAAACATCAAATAATTTTACGTTTTTTAGCTCATTTATATTTAGCCTATTTACAATGTTTTCAATTTGAGAGTATACTATATTTTTATTTACAACTATTGACAGATCCCGGTTAACTGCAGGAAATTTTGGTATTTCCCTATATACTGTAGTCTTTTTAGAAAACTGCACAATGTTTTTCCAGTTTAAATCTGCAAATACTACTTGTTGTTTAATATCAAATTTTTCAAGAACACTTTTACTTATTATTCCAATATCGCCTATAGCTACCCTGTTGATAGTAGCAGTAAGGCTCAATTCAAGGTTATTATTTTTTGAGATTGTATATTCCACATTATTTAATCCGCATATATTGAAGATATTCTGGCAGATGCCTTTTAAAAAATAAAAATCTCCCTTAACGGGTTTTTCTTTCCAGCCAAATTCTGTTTTATTACCAGAAGCATATAAACACAGATGTTCATTTTCAATATAATTACCTTCACCAGCAGTTAGGTAAGTATTACCAAATTCATAAAATAACAGGTCATTATTTTTTCGGTTTAGATTGTAAATAATGCTTTCCAAACCTGTTTCCATTAATGATGGACGCATAATATCAAGATCTGAGCTAAGACTATTTAGAATTTTTACAGAATTTACTAAAGCTGCTTCATCATAATATTTACTATTGGTAATTGAATTGGTAAATATCTCTGAAAAGCCTGCCCCGGTTAAATAGTTAGCTACATTTTCTTTATATGAAGCTGCTAATACATTAACTTCCAAAGCAGGAGATATTGTAATAACCCCGGGAATTTCAACATTATCGAAGCCATCAATTCTCATAATTTCTTCAATTATATCAGCGGGTAAACTAACATCGGGTTTGCTAAACGGAACGGCAATAGTTAATGAGTCGGTATTTTCCCTTTCAATCTTGAACTCCAGAGATTGTAAGATATTTTTTACCTCATGCCTGTTATAATCTTTACCAGTTATCTTTTTAAGATATTTGTTTTGTAAGGTTATTGAAGCTTTATCTTTTGGGTTAGGATATACATCAATTATTTCAGATGCTATTTCTCCCCCTGCCAATTGCTTTATCAGCATTGCTGCTCTCTTTAAAACTTCTGTAGTTTGACTAATATCAACTCCCTTTTCAAATCGGGCTGCAGCATCAGTTCTTAAATTATGGCGAAGAGAAGTTCTTCTTATAACAGAAGGATTAAACCATGCACTTTCCAGGAATATTCTGGTAGTTGAGTTTTTTACACCTGACTCCAGCCCCCCGAACATGCCTCCAAAACACATCGGTTCATTTAGTCCGTTACATATCATTAAATCTTTCTCAAGTAATTTTCTTTCCTTTTCATCTAATGTTTTAAAAAGTGTTCCGTCCGGGAGATTTTTGATTATTATTTTATTTTTTTTAATGGCATCTAAATCAAATGCATGAAGTGGTTGCCCGGTTTCATGCAATATATAATTTGTGATATCTACGATATTATTTAAAGGCCTTACTCCAATGCTCTTTAATTTTAATTGCATCCATTTAGGGCTCGGCTTAATGGTGATATTATTTATACTTACACCGGAATAGCGCTCGCATGCCTGCGTATTTTCGATAGTTATATTTACTGGTAAAGTGTTATTATCAGCTTTAAATGTATAAGAGGGAGAAAGTATTGCTACGGGGTTATTATGATGCGAAAGCCAGGCACATACATCTTTTGCCACACCTAAATGGCTCATGGCATCTATACGGTTTGGGGTAAGCCCGATTTCAAATATCCAATCGGTTTCTAACTTAAAATAATCTGCTGCATCAGAGCCCGCTATAACATTATCTGGCAATATTATTATTCCTTCATGGTTATTTCCTATGCCAATTTCGTCTTCAGCGCAAATCATTCCATTACTTTCTATTCCCCTGATCTTTGCTTTTTTTATAATTACAGGTTCTCCGGTTAAAGGATATATGGTGGAGCCTGCAGGTGCTACTATTACCTTTTGACCTGCCCCGGCATTTGATGCTCCACAAACTATTTGAAGAATCTGTCCATTGCCGGTATCAACCTCAGTTACTTTTAATTTATCGGCTTCAGGATGTTTATCACATTTTAATATTTCCCCGACAATTAGTCCTTCTAAATTTCCTTTTATTTCTTCAAATTGTTCTAAGTTCTCAACCTCCAAACCTACGGAAGTCAAAATATTACTTAATATTTCCGGTGGAGGTATGCCGGGTATAAATTCTTTAAGCCAATTGTAGCTGATCTTCATTATAATTTTATAAAGTGAAGGGTTTAACCCTCAAAATTAAGGAAAGATGGAAGAACTAAGCCAAACTTCACACCCAGGGCTCGTCTTACTAAAAATTTACAAGATGTGTATTTTTTATTTACCAAGCCTCTCAAAACCCAAAGCATTTTTAATGAAATCATGAGGAAAAAATTATGAATTCTTTTCGCACATTTTTATACTTTTTTCTGTTCTTAAAAAAAGTACAATTTCTTAAATTTGTGCACAAGCAAAAAAGTTATGTTGGCAACCGAATAATTAAGTGTATAAGGCTGTTAGTATCGTGGTGATAAATTAAAAGGCGTAACAATTTCTTTAAATAGGATTTACTCAATTATCTTAGCCGCCCTGCACAATTTTTTGGTGATTCAGGATTTATTTTGAGAAGACTTTTTAAAAATTGCTTAAACTAACATGGATCTTACTAACTTAAATAAAGATAGAAAAGTCAGGAGAAAAAGCGGGTCTTTAGAACTTGGCTCCATGATGTATGGCAAGGTTCCTCCACAGGCAAAAGATCTGGAAGAAGCGGTACTTGGGGCTATAATGCTTGAAAAAAGTGCTTTCGATACTGTAGTAGAAATTCTTAAGCCGGATTGCTTTTATGTAGAGTCCAATCAGCGTATATATCGGGCAATGCAGGGATTGCAGCAAAAAAATTCTCCTATTGATCTGCTTACTGTTGTGGAGGAATTAAAGTTCAGGGAAGAGCTTGATCTCGTCGGCGGTCCCTATTATGTAACCAGGCTTACTAATGCCGTAGTTTCTTCTGCCAATATTGAAGCTCACTCCCGAATCATTCTTCAGAAATTTATACAAAGAGAATTAATACGTATCAGCAGTGAAATTATAGGCGATGCATATGAGGATAGTACTGATGTATTTGATTTGCTGGATGAGGCAGAAACAAAATTATTTGAAATAACTAATAACCATCTCCGGAGAGATTATGCAAGTATTGATACTATATTAGTTAAAACAATCTCCCGGATAGAAGACCTGAGAACCAGGCAGGATGAAATTACCGGGGTACCTTCAGGATTTCCAATTTTGGACAGGATAACCTATGGCTGGCAGGCATCTGATCTTATAATTCTGGCTGCACGGCCCTCAGTTGGTAAAACTGCTTTCGCATTAAATCTTGCCCGTAATGCGGCTCTTCATCCAACTAAGCCAACGCCGGTAGGCTTTTTCTCCCTGGAAATGAGCGCCAGCCAGTTAGTACAAAGAATTTTGAGTGCCGAAAGTGAAATTTGGCTTGAAAAAATTTCAAGAGGCAAGCTGGAAGAACATGAGATGAAACAGTTGTATAAGAAAGGTATTGAACGGCTTGCATCTGCACCTATACATATTGATGATACTGCCGCATTAAATATTTTTGAGCTTAGGGCTAAGTGCAGACGCCTAAAGAACAAACATAATGTTGGTTTAATAATTATTGATTACCTGCAATTAATGAGTGGTACCGGAGAAAACCGTAATAGCAACCGTGAACAGGAGATCAGTCGTATATCGCGGGACCTTAAAGGGCTGGCTAAAGAACTGCAAATCCCTATTATAGCGCTTAGTCAATTAAGCAGGGAAGTTGAAAAAAGAAGCCAGGGAAATAAAATGCCACA
>JBDSAQ010000063.1:0-10644 GCA_039922095.1 Ginsengibacter sp.
ATGCAAAAATAGGTGGCAAAAATTCAGAAGCGCTCTTTGAATATTTACAGGAGAAAGGGTTAAAAGAAACCTGGATAAAAATAAAATAGTGTTTACAAAAGGTAGTAATGCAGTATCTGAGAATATATTTCTGCTTCCTTGTAATAACATCATTCGGTACTCAGCAAGGAATACATCTTTAAGCCGCTTTCTTCTATTACAGAAAGAGAAGAGTTGTACTTCTTCATTTTTTTACAATACTGCTTGCTCCGCTTGAACGAACATTTTTCATTACAGCCTCTCCTTTATAAAAAACAGAGCTTGCGCCTGTGGCATGTGCAGAAATTTCTTTATTTACCGTTATTCGAACATCTGAAGCTCCTGTTACATTTACTGAACATTCGTTGGAAGAAAGGTCATAGCCTTTTACATCACTTGCCCCGCTCGCATCAATATTAATATTATCCACTCTGCCACTAAGCCTTATTTGGGAAGCTCCTGTCAAGTCAGCAATTAGTTTTGAAAATTTAATATCTCCGGTAAAATCACTTGCGCCTGTAAGCTTAACACTAAGGCTATTGCCTGAAATGGTACCACTGATTTTAAAAGTGCTTGCCCCGGTGGCTTCCAGCGAATTAACATCTATAACGGACACATATGCCTTAAGCTTTTTATTACCCATGTTCCAGCTTAGTTTGTCACCATCATAATAAATTTTAAGGGTATTGTTAACCACTTCTGTTTTTATTTTATCCCGAAACCTTTCTTCACTGGCGCTTACCGCTACTGCACTTGAACTGCCCTGTGATAAATAAACTTCAATAGCCCCCGAGACTTTTATTGCATCGAATGAACTTACTTCTCTTAGTTCAGCATTTTTATCATTTATAATTTCCTGGGAAAATGAGTTAAACGAAAATATTGTAAGACAAATAAGAAATATATATTTCATAAAATGTTTTTTATAAAACGTACGGTGAATTTAAAAGTTACATAATCGAATCGAATTTCAAAAATATCTATCTTTGCAACAGCTTCACAATTTATAAAGCTAAAGTTACCGGGGTGCTTTTTCGCCATTGGCGTAATTGCTGAGAAATACCCGCAGAACCTGATCAGGATAATGCCTGCGAAGGGAGGTTAAAAAATTATATATTCCCTCCTCCGGCATTTATCCAAATTATTAAAAAGATAAATGACCATACATGAAAAAAAATCTTTTACTTATCGCCTTCGGTGCTATAGCTATCGAAACTTTTGCACAGGAAATTAAAAACCAGGACACATTGCTGTTACAGCCAATTGAAATAAAAGCCATAAGGGTTGGTGAGAAAGCGCCATTCACTAAAACAAATCTTTCCGTAACCGATATTGAAAAAGTAAATTTGGGCCAGGACCTGCCATTTATTTTAAACCAAACGCCTTCTGTTGTTGTAAATTCAGATGCAGGTAACGGTGTGGGTTACACAGGGATAAGGATCAGGGGAACAGATGGAACAAGAATTAATGTAACCCTTAATGGAATACCTTACAACGATGCAGAAAGCCAGGTATCCTATTTTGTTGATCTGCCGGATATTGCTTCTTCTGTAAACAGTCTGCAAATACAAAGAGGTGCAGGCACCTCATCGAACGGAGCCGGAGCTTTTGGGGCTACAATAAATTTATCTACAAATGAGATAAACGAAAAGCATTATGTTGAATTGAATAACAGCTTTGGCTCATTCAATACCTGGAAACACACACTTAAAGCTGGCTCAGGTTTACTTGCCAAACATTTTACTATTGATGCAAGATTATCAAACATACGCAGTGATGGCTATGTTGACAGAGCTTCAAGTGACCTTAAATCTTTTTATGTAAGTGCAGCATATCTCAATAAAAATAATTCCCTGCGCTTAAATATTTTTAGTGGCAAGGAGAAAACTTACCAGGCATGGAATGGCATATCTGAAAATGAATTGAAAAAATACCGTACTTATAACAGTGCAGGAACTGATAAACCCGGTGAACCTTATGATAATGAAACTGACAATTATACACAAACACACTACCAGTTATTTTATAACCATAAAATAAATAAAAAAGTAAGTTTTAATGTTGCCACCTTTTTAACTAAAGGTGCCGGCTATTATGAAGAATACCGAAGTGCTCAATCTTATGCTGATTATGGCTTACCGGATTATAATGACGGCGCTGTTGTAATTTCAAACACTGATCTTATAAGGCAATTGTGGCTTGATAATAATTTTTATGGCACCATCTTCTCTATTCAGCAAAAAAATAATAAAACTCAATTTATTTTAGGTGGTGGATGGAATAAATATGATGGCAAACACTATGGCATTGTAACATGGGCGAAGCAAGGGATTGAGAAAGACTATCACTTTTATAACTTAACTGCTCATAAAACTGATTTGAATATTTACGCAAAAATACAACAGCTGTTTGCTGAATACTTTCTGGGGTTTGCCGATATACAATTTAGAAATGTGGATTACAACATCAATGGGTTTAGAGATCATCCTGACATTATCATCAATAAAAATTTTGTCTTTATCAATCCCAAAGCAGGGATTAGTTTTACCAAAAAGAATTACCAGGCTTATTTATCTTATTCAGTAACCGGTAAAGAGCCAAATCGTAATGACTTCGAAGCTGGTATTGCCCAACGTCCTCTGCCCGAGATATTACATGATGCTGAGATCGGAATAGAGAAAAAAACAAATACTTACTCCTATGGCTTTACCGGCTATTACATGTATTATCACAACCAGCTTGTGCTTACGGGAAAAATAAACGATGTAGGCTCTTATACAAGAACCAATGCTCCATCAAGCTACCGGTTAGGGGTAGAATTGCAAGGCAAATTAAAGATAACGGAATGGCTTAATGCCAATGCAAACTTTGCGGTAAGTAAAAACAAAATAAAAAAGTTTACAGAATATAATGATGATTATGATAATGGAACACAGAAATCTTTTCAATATTATAATACAGATATTTCTTTTTCGCCTAACTATGTAGGCTCTGCTGTTGTAAACTTTATTCCCAAAAAAAATACTGAAATAGGCTTTATTTCCAAATATGTGGGCAAGCAGTTCCTTGATAACACTTCTAAAAATTCCAGGAGTCTTAATCCATATTATTTAATGGATATACGGCTTGGCTATAAATTAAAAAATACTTTTTTAAAAGAAACAAGTTTTGTATTTCAGATTAATAACGTCTTTAATAAACTTTATGAACCCAATGGATATACGTTCAGCTATTTTTATGGAAACAAATTAGTTACAGAAAACTATTATTTTCCTATGGCAGGCATTAATTTTATAGCTGCTATTAATATTAAGATATGATCTCGTCCTTTCCTCTCCAAACAAGAGGGAAAGGAGCATAATCAATTTCAACTTTTAAATTTTTGCTGCCAGCTTATCATTCCACCAGTAAGATTTTTAGTATTAGTAAAGCCGAGCTTATCCAATACCATAGCGGCGATTCCGCTGCGGTTACCACTGCGGCAATACAAAATAACTTCTTCATTTCTGAGATCTTCTATATCTTCAATTTGCATCATTTGTATTTTGCCTATCGGTTTAAGAATGCCGCCAATATTGAATTCTGCATTTTCATAAGGCTCTCTTACATCCAGAAGATTTAATTTTTCACCTGCTTCTAATCTTTGTTTTACTTCTTCGGGGGTAATGTTTGTCATTGAAATAAATCTTATTTATTTTGGTTACTTAAACTATCTGTATTAATCTGTATTGGGGAAAGCCATATATCCATCGTTTGTCCCGGTTGTATAAAGTTACGGGTACTGTCAATATCCATAGTTTCCGGGTTTTGTTTATATACAAAAGCGTTGGGTGTATCTTTTACTTCCGGCAAGATAACTACGGCAGCGAGGCTAATTCCGTTTTCATCCAACACTTGTTTAGCTTCGGCAAAAGTTAATCCAAGTAAATCTGGAACTGGCACTTGTATAGCCTGGAGGCCGGCACCAATTATTAAAATTATACTGCTCCCCCAGGGAACTTTACTGCCTCCGGGTATTCTTTGAGAATGATATTGCTGCTCAAGTACAGAACCCTTCATAAAATCGGGCCGGAATATTGTATCCTCCAGCTTTAAATGACTTTTCTCTAATTTATCCAAAGCATATCGCAGGCTTAAACCTTCCAGCTTTGGCATATCTACTAAAGGTGGCAATGCACGGTTTATAGTTAAATATACTGTGCGATTGGCCTTTACTGTGGCATCAGCATCCGGCAATTGCTTTATAATAGTGTACTTGGGCAAACTATCAAAGTAGAGTGAGTCCTGTATAACAACTTCAAAACCCTGATCTTCCAAAAGCCTGATTCCGGCATCAACATTTTTACCTTTTACTGAGGGAACTTTTAAATATTCACCGTGATTGGTTAGCCAGTTAAGTGAAGCTAAAAACAAAAAGCCAAGTAAAAATACAAGCGCCAGGGCTGCTAACAGGTTTACCCAAAATGGCTGTTTACTAAGAAGTTTAAACACAATAAGGATTAAATGGTTAAAATAATTTTCCGGTTAAAACGTAATTTAGCTATCTATCATTTAATTCTGTAAACAATCTTCAATAAGGGCGGTATAAAACTGTGTTAACGTCCAGCCCATTGCTTTAACCTGTTGAGGCACAATACTGGCTTCACTTTGGCCGGGCACAGTATTTATCTCAAGCATATATGGATTGCCATCGGTTTCATTATAAATAAAATCAATTCGTACCACTCCTTTACAATTAAAAATACGGTAAGCTTTTAAAGCCTGCTCTCTAACCTTTTGTGCCATGCTTTCATCCATTTTTGCAGGAGTAATTTCTTCACTTGCCCCAAAATATTTAGCTTCATAATCAAAAAATTCTTTTTTTGAGATAACCTCTGTTACAGGCAATGCAATTATTTCTCCATTATGCCTGAAAACACCAATTGTAAATTCTCTTCCTTTAATAAACTCTTCTATCAAAACCTGGTCATCTTCTTTAAATGCTTTTTCTATAGCCGTGCCCAACTCTTCAGAAGACGAATTTACTTTAGACATTCCTATACTTGAGCCTCCGTTATTAGGTTTAACAAAAACCGGGAAATTTAATTTCTTAATTAATTCTTCAGGACTTTGATCATCTCCTTTAAACAACAAAACAGAACGGGAAACTTTAATACCACTTGCTTCCGCGATTGCAATTGTATATCGTTTATTAAATGTTAGTGCCGAAGTTGTTGCATCGCATGAAGTGTACGGTATGTGCAAAAGATCAAAATAGCTTTGTAATTTACCATCTTCCCCCGGTGTGCCATGTATGCCGATAAGCACTGCATTAAAGGATATCTTTTCTTTATTTAAGATTATTGTAAAATCATTTTTATCAACAGATATTTTCTCACCCGCGGCTGAGTTATAAAACCAACCCCGGGGATTAATGTCAATTTTATACATATCCCACTTTTCTTTATCTACATTATTCTCTATTGTTACAGCAGACTTATAAGAAATTTCGGCTTCGCCGGATAAGCCCCCCGTTACAAAAGCAATCTTTGGTTTCATGATCTTTTAAATTGTACAGAGATGAACATCAAATATATTCTCTTTCTTAATTATTTAAAATTTTACTGCAATACTCACCTGGCAAGAGCCGCAAATCCTACTGGAAAACCGGATAATGAGAACATCATTATTTTTTTACTGTCTTTTTTTAATAGCTCTCATGTCTGTATATAAAATTGCATTTATAAACCATATCTAACGGTATTATATCTAATTAAAAAACATTATTTTTAGCTTATTAGTGTATAACTTTTCAAAACTAATCTGCATGCAAAAGACATTTATCTTATTTACGATTTGTTCATTATTGTTTTTTCAAAATGCCTTAGCTCAGCCAACTTTACAAAAGCTAAAAGCGCAATTACAAAAGCCTAATACTCCTGTAATTGATTTTTCTATTAATCAGCTTATGCCTAACCAGGCCTCTGCTTTGTTTGCCGGCAATGCTAATGTGCCAATAGTTAACATTAAAGATTGGTTAACTACAAATCTTCAACTTCGTTTAAACACTGACTTACTTGTACAAAAGAATATGCCAGTTACTTTTGGAAGATTTGAAGTTCAAAAATTGCAACAATTTTATAAAGGCATTAAGGTAGAGCACGGGATTATAAACGTTACCGGCAAGGATGGAAATACTGCAATGATTCAAATGGAATTCTATCCTGTAGAAGATGATTTTAAAACAACTCCAACACTTAATGAAGATATCGCCAGGCAAGCTGCTATTAAATTTATAGGCGCTAAAAGATATGCCTGGCAGGATACCGGGGATGTTGCTCCGTTACCAAAGGGTGAACTGGTTATAATCGCCGATCTTACTCACAATGGCAAAATGAACCTTGCGTATAAATTTGATATATACGCTCTGCAACCTCTTAGCCGTGCTTATGTATATATAAACGCTTCAGACGGATCTCTTCTTTTGGTAGACAACATTTTGGTGCATGCTAATGCTCCCGGAAAAGCAGATACCCGTTATAGTGGCAAACAGGATATCACTACAGATTTTCAGAATGGTCCTCTTTTAAAACCATATCGCCTGAGGGAAACACGTGATGGCCATGAAATGAGAACCCTTGATTATGGCAAACGGAGCAGGAGTGATGCCAATGATCTGCTGGCCTCAGATTTTACTGATGATGATAATAACTGGACAGGTAAAGAATATGGGGATACCGCAGCAGTTCCCAATCTTGATGATGCGGCCTTAGAGGCCCATTTTAATATGGAAATAGTAAACGATTACTGGAAAAATTTACATGGAAGGAATAGTTGGGATAATAACAATGGAAATATTATCAGCTATGTACATGTCAGTGATGATAACGGGGCACTTCTGGATAATGCATTTTGGGATGGAGATGCTATGTATTTCGGGGATGGTGATGGCGCCGGTGATCCGCCACTGGTTAGTATTGATGACTGTGGCCATGAACTGGGACATGCCATTTGCCAGACAACAGCAGCCCTGGTTTACCGTTGGGAATCCGGCGCCATTAACGAAGGATTCAGTGATATATGGGCAGCCTGCATTACCCATTATGCACTTACAAAAATACCTGACCTGCCCGGCCAAAAAACGGAATGGCGCCTATTTGAAGAAAGCACAGGGCCGACAAATGTTTTACCTGGCTTGAGGGATATGAGCGACCCTACCGTATTTAATAACCCGGGCACCTATAAGGATAATTACTGGAAGCCTGCATCCTTTGATGTTTGCCCAAGCCCTGGTTCACCCGGAAATGATAACTGCGGGGTACACAACAATAGCGGGGTTTTAAACAAATGGTTTTTCTTAATAACAGATGGTGATAACGGCAATAATTCTTTTGGTATTCCTTATCATGTAACCGGAATTCATTTTGGAAAGTCTGACAGCATTGCTTATTTAACAGAACTAAATCTTACTCCCAATGCAGGTTATAAAACAGTAAGAAATGTTTCAGTAAATGCGGCCATCACCTTGTATGGAGAAGGAGCCGAGGCAAAAACTGTACGTGATGCGTGGCTGGCTGTTGGGGTAGATACAGCAGTGTTTAATATGTCTACAGCGCCATTTCTTACCAATTCATTTTCCACCATTGCAGTGGGAAAAGCAGGCTGTATCTGGGCAGGTACTACTACTACAGGAGGAGCAAACACAAGCTCAAGTGGTGTTTACAGGTACGATGGTAAAAAATGGGAACAGGCAAATGTTCTTACTAATAATGCGGTACAGGGAATGATGTCTGATAAAGATGGTGGTATATGGATAGCCCAGTCGGGGCGCACGGGTGCCCAGGCTATTGCCGGCGGTGTAAATTATTTTGCCGACAGTGCTTTTTCCAGCAATGAATTTTATAGCACATCTGACGGATTAGTCAGCAGGAATTCCCGCAGTATTTTTGTAGACACAAGCCGGTTAAATTCAGGTCACCCCTCTGTATGGGTGGCCTCTCTTGCACAAGTTACCGGGGGTGCATCCTCAACAGGTGGTGTAGGTACCGGTCTTAATACATACATCCCATTCATCAGCAATTATTTTTCGAAACAAAAAGAGGGAATAGATGCTGCTGGTGGCACAGGTGGTGCACAAACTATCGGGGGGAATGGAACAGAGGTATGGGCTTTTGCAAGTAATAATTTTAAAAGAAGTGAGATAATAAGATATGATGCAAATACAAAAGATTCAATCGGTGAATATGACTATACTAACAGCAGCGGCAGCTTAACCCAAACCTTCCAGGCTAAATCAATTTATTTTGATATTAAAAATAATAAATGGCTTGGCATGCAACAGAACGGGCTTGTTGTGCTGGATAAGAATGGGATATGGCACCAGGTAGACCCGGTAGCCTTTAGCACTATATTGCCACCCGGCACAATTGTAAACAATAATGCCATTACAGGTGATAAGCTTGGTAATGTATATATTGGTACCTCTAATGGATTAGTGTGGTATAATGGCGGGCCATTGAACCAGGTTAGCTCCTACCGGCGCTTTACCACAGTGCACGGATTACCTTCTAATAATGTAAGGGGAATTGCCGTTGATACAATTCGGTATAAATTATTGCTTGCTACCGATAATGGCATTCTGTTTTTCGACCAGCAATGTGCCAGCGGAGATGATTGCTGGGCACAAATACCTAATAGAAAATCGGCGGCCACTTCTTTAAGTGGCGGTAACTGGAGCGATCCTTCTATATGGAGCACTAATAAAATTCCTGATCAATATACTGATGTTAGGTTAGAACATGCGGTGGTAGTAGATATTGATGGTATATGTGCATCAATAAATGTTACAGCGCCCGGTTCAGCCACAGTAAAGGCGGGGAGAAAATTAATCATTAGAGAAGATGAAAGAACCATCATTCAAACTATTTCTTCAAAAAAATATTGAGAAGGAATAACATGATCAGGTGCGAATCTATCTAACCATAAAAACAGGCAGATCCGAAATGTATTAATACATTCTGCAAAGTTAATTAGTAGATCCCGGACATAATTTGTCCGAGGCATCCCAAAACTATTATTGTTGTTTTTTGAAAAGATTAATAATCTTTATGCAAATAATTCATTAACCTGCCGGAGAGCTTCTCTGGTTCAAAACTAACGATATGCATTTTCTTGGAACAATTGATATCCTCTTTGTAATTCTCTACCTGTTAATTATTGCAGGTATTTCAGTATGGTCAATAAGAAAAAGTAAGGCCTCACCTTCAGACTATTTTTTAGCCAACCGCAATCTTGGATGGTTTGTTATTGGTGCTTCAATATTAGCTTCAAATGTAGGCTCAGAGCATATTGTGGGCCTTGCAGGAACT
Source organism: Ginsengibacter sp. (assembly GCA_039922095.1). Taxonomy (GTDB): domain Bacteria; phylum Bacteroidota; class Bacteroidia; order Chitinophagales; family Chitinophagaceae; genus Ginsengibacter. The sequence continues at coordinate 9,366 of JBDSAQ010000063.1, forward strand.
GGGGCAACATCGGGCCTGGTAATGGGGCATTATGAATTACATTCCTGGATAGTTCTTTTGCTCGGATGGGTGTTTGTTCCTTTTTATATGAGAAGCATGGTTTATACAATGCCTGAATTTTTAGAAAGACGTTTCAATGCAAAAGCAAGACGATTGTTATCCATTATACAGCTATTGAGTTATGTTATCGCAAAGGCATCAGTAACTATTTTTGCAGGAGCATTAGTGTTTAATTCTTTTTTGGGAGTTGACTTCTGGACGGGCGCTATTATCCTCGTAGTTGTAACAGGTGTTTATACAATATTGGGAGGCTTGCATACTGTTATGTATACGGAGGCAATACAGGCTATTGTATTACTGTTAGGTTCAGCAGTATTATTGTTTATCGGGTTAGATAAAGTTGGTGGATGGCAGGCGATGATAAATGCTGTGCCGAAGGAAAAACTGAATATGTTCCGTCCTTTAAGCGATCCGGAATTTCCATGGCTGGGCATATTGTTGGCATCGCCTATTGTCGGGGTTTGGTACTGGTGTACGGATCAGCATATTGTGCAGCGTTGCCTCGCCGGTAAAAATGAACGTGAGGCAAGAAGAGGAACTATATTTGCCGCATATTTAAAACTGTTTCCTTTTTTCATTTTTCTTATCCCTGGCTTAATCGCAGTTGCAATGGTGAACCAGGGAACATTAACTCTCACGGATAATAATGCAGCTTTTCCGACACTGGTTAAAGAGATAATGCCTGTTGGATTAAGAGGCTTACTGGCTGGCGGACTGCTGGCTGCTTTGATGAGCTCCTTAGCTTCTGTTTACAATGCCTGTTCTACCTTATTTACAATGGATATTTATCAAAAAATGAAACCGGAAGCCAGTGGTAAGGAACTGGTAAAGGTTGGCCGTATTGCAACTGGTGTAGTAGTATTGCTGGGCATGGCATGGATTCCATTGATGAGCAGGATATCTGGTACATTATATCAATATCTGCAAAGTGTGCAATCTTATTTAGCTCTGCCTATTGCTGCTGTATTTTTGTTAGGAGTATTTTTTAAACGTCTTAATGCAAAAGGTGCTTTTAGTGCAATGGTTATTGGGTTTATAATTGGAATAATCAAACTCACATTAGAATTGTTCCAGACAAATTTGACCGGTGTTCTTCATGACTTTGCAACTATCAATTTTCTTTACTTCTGTATTTATCTGTTCCTGTTTTCTATAGTAATAATGGTTGTTGTAAGCCTGCTTACCCCGGCGCCGGCGGAAGAAAAAATAAGAGGATTAA
>JBDSAQ010000064.1:0-3962 GCA_039922095.1 Ginsengibacter sp.
AATTTGGAAATCGCTTTGTGGATATGAGCCAGCCTTATGATAAAGCATTGCAAAATAAACTTCAATTGATTTTTGAAAATGAAAATATAGAAATTAAAAAAGGCATTTATGTTTCGGTAATGGGGCCTAATCTTGAAACGAGAGCAGAGTATCGCTGGCTGCGTAACACGGGTGCAGACATGGTTGGGATGAGTACAGTACCTGAAGTGATCGTGGCCAATCAATTAGGAATTAGATGTGCCGCCATATCGGTTATTACAGATGAATGTGATCCTCATAATTTAAAACCAGTTAATATCGAAGACATCATTTCCATTGCCGGTGAAGCAGATAAAAAGCTGTCGGTTATTTTTACGAAGTTGATTACACTTTTAAATAATTAGAATGATCACAACCTAAGCTACTTAATAGTTATTTCATCAAGTCCGCACTGCCATAACGATGATTATATTTTTCACAATGGATAAGCACATAGTGGTATAGAGTAAAATCAGGAGTTCCAGTGATTTTATACACCTGGTTTCCGTTTGTGGACTTTAGATCGCCTAAAGAAATGTAATCCAAAGGTGATGCTGCTTTAGAAAGATAAACTTTAAGATCAGGTCCATTGCTTGAGGAAAAATCTGCAAGCTTTAAAACATAATCACTATTGTCGAAATAGATTTGAGCCTGACCCGATACGTTTTCGCCGCCCTGACTTATAAAGTTTCCGGAATATTTTGAAACACTTGCAGAACTTACCATTTCATTAAGTGTTTCAGTTGAAGCTTTTTTACAACTCATTAAAATGCTGAAAAGCATGACGGCAAAAAATAGCCTCGTAAGTTTTTGTAAATGCATAAAAAATTAAATTGACATGGTTAACAAATTATAAATGAATAAACATTTTAGGCGTAATATAATCTTTGGATTTTAAAACTAATATAACTCTGCCCGGCAATTTGCTTTTATAATCCGGAATAGTAATCATATCCCTGCTCCGCCCTATAATCAGGCGGGCGCTGGTTGTTGAATGAAATTGCCCCGATGCGTTTAAGGTTTTTTATCCCGTATTTTACGGGTATAATAAGTCTCAAAGGAGCGCCATGTTCTAACGGTAATAATTTGTCATTTACTTCATAAGCCAAAATGGTTTGCGGATGCATGGCGCTTGGCATGTCTATACCTACATAGTAAGCTTCATCGGGAGTTGTAAACCCAACATATTTTAATTTAACCTCGTCTTCTAATTTATAATGAGCAACAAAATCTCTGAAGCTTACGCCACCCCAATGTGATATCTGGTCCCAGCCTTCCACACATTTAAAATCATAAACAATTTCTGATTTGGGCAAAGCCATCAGATCTTCAAGGCTCACTTTTATTTTACTTCCTGAACTTTTATTTACCATCAACATCCAACTAATAGTGTCATAATCTTCATCATCAATTCCTATGTCACTGTTTACTCTTACTTTTTTTGCTGCCATTGATTTCGGATATGTTTGTACAAGATGATCGTTGCTTAAAGTATTTCTAAAAATTAATTCATCCTGGTTGAGCGCTTTGCGTAAAGGCTTGCGGGTACCAGCTGTTACACCGGGTGTTTCTTCGCGAGATTTATAAAGCCATCTCCATGCACCATATCCTGCAGCATACAAACCAATAAAGCTTGCGAAAGAAATAAAATTGCGGCGGTTAACTCTTTTCTCAGATACAATCTTAGTCGCTGTATTTTTACTGAACAGATTTTTCATCATTGATGGTATTTATTACGGTGTTGTGTTTCTCATCAATTACTTCATATCCTGAAACTACAGATCTGAAATTATTCCATCCTGCGATTATTACCTGTACTACATGAATCAGGAAAAATAAAACATATCCTACGGTAAGCGTAAAATGCAAAATTCTTGCAAGGTGATACCCACCGCAAAGCCATGTTAACCAATAAAACTGCACAGGTTTGTAAATAGCTAACCCTGTAATTAGTGAGCCCAGGCCCATAACAATTATGCTTGTGTAAGCAATGCGCTGAGCAGCGTTGTACTTATTTTGAGGTGGTAAAAATCTTTTGATATGGAGGTCGTGTAAAAGCACCTGCCACGCTTCTTTAAATGAATGCCTGTTCGGTATCAACTGTCTCCACTCACCTGAAATGGCTGTGTATAAAACATACAACAATCCGTTTATAGCAAAGAACCACATGAATAGGAAATGGAAAGCCATCCCTTCTGCAAGACGGAAGGGGATATTGAAAAATTTATAAAACCAATCAGGAAAAAAATGAACAAAAGTATGTCCGAAAAGCGTGATTGTATATTTACCATCAGCCCAATATATCAGCATTCCAGACCAGACCATAATAAGCAGTAAAGGAAAGTTTATCCAATGCGTCCACCTGATGGCTAAAGGATGCTTCTCTTTAATTACTTTCATAAGCCTATAATTTTTTTATCCGCTCCTAAAATTTTGAGATTAGATTTTGCTTGTGTAAATGCAATTATTTCTAATGGTGTATTACTTAATTCTTTCGGAATTTCAATATTGATAGTGCCCTTGCCGTTTGCATCAAGTGTTTTAAGTGATCTTACAATATTTACATGATGAAGTATTCTGCCGCCATTCTCTCCTCTCTTTACATTTGATGTTGCTTCAGGCTGCACTAATGCAACATTTAGTAAAACCAAATTCTCTTCTTTAATATCAAAAGACACAGCAATTGTGTTGTTATTTTTTGATGTGCTGATAGTAATATCTGAAGTCGGTTCTTTTTGCAAATCGTTGCTTATAGTTGCATTTAATTTGCTTTCATCCGAACCAACAAATTCAGTTGAGCCATTTACAATAACCTGTGGCGTATAAACACTTTCAGAAGAAAAAAGGGAAGCATACTGACTTTGCCTTGCAGAAAATTCGGGCTTGCTAAAAGCATCTTTCCAGCCTAAACGGTCCCAATAATCTACATGGTAGGAGAGGATGTAAACATTCTCTGTATTCTTTGATAAGAGATCAGCTACTACTTTATCCGCGGACGGGCAACTTGAGCAACCTTCAGATGTAAATAATTCCACAACAGCAAAACCATTATTACTTTTAAGAGTAGCCTGATTTCGTGGGATACTATTAAATCCATTGAGAGAAAAAAATACAATCAATATTATTATAACTGTTGCGGCTAAGTATGTTGCTTTCATTTAAACTGGTTTACCTCTTTTATTTTACTTAATTATTTTAATGCTTTTTTGTCACCTATAGTTTAAAGTTTCCTTTAAATTCTTTTCTAAATTTTTGATAATCTGGTATAGAAACATTTTGTACATAAGGGTTTTCAGGATGATGAGAGATGTATTCCTGGTGGTATTCTTCAGCCGGATGAAAATTTTTAAAGGGCACAACCTGTGTCACAATCCTATCCCTATATTTTTTTGAATCCGTCAATTTTTTTATCTCATCTTCTATTACCTGTTTCTCTTTTTCACTTCTATAAAAAACGATAGAGCGGTATTGCGTTCCTTCATCATTTCCCTGCCTGTTTATTTCAGTAGGATCCTGGCTTGCGAAAAATGCTGCAACTAATGTTTGATAAGATATTTTAGAAGGATCGTAATATACCTGCACAACTTCTGCATGGCCTGTACTCCCTGAACAAACTGTTTCATAATCCGGATTTTGTGAACTGCCTCCGGCATATCCTGATACAGCATCTCTTACACCCACCAGGCTTTGAAAAACTATTTCGGAATGCCAGAAACAACCTTCACCAAAAGTTGCTACAGCTTCATTGCCTGCGGGTTTTTGTTTTGAGCCAACCGGAATGGCAGTATTTTTATTTTGCGTTTGGGCACATGAGGTTAAGAGCAGTAAAAAGGTAATGATTGAAAAAAAGGATTTCATTGAATTTAAGTTTTTATAAGTTTTTAGAATTAACCGGAGGCTTTCCTCCCTCAGGCACAAAAATAAGTGCATCAGAATCCATACAG
>JBDSAQ010000065.1:0-2609 GCA_039922095.1 Ginsengibacter sp.
TATTCAAAATGCAGCTAATGGCAATAATGCAATGGTATTAAACAGTGAATTCAGATTCCCGGTATTTTCAACCCTGATAAACAGGCCGATCAATAATGCTTTTTTAAGAAATTTTCAGTTAATACAATTTGTTGATCTTGGTTCTGCATGGAATGGCAGGTATGATAAACTAAAAAGACCAGGTATAATATACGGCGATGCCCCGTTACAGGTTAAGATTAAAACAGGTGGCATTGGTCCTTTCCTTGGTGGATATGGGTTTGGGGTGAGAAGCACTTTACTTGGCTACTTTATAAAGGCAGATGCCGGCTGGCCAATGGTAGGAGTTTTTAAAGGAAAACCTATATGGTATTTTAGTATGGGGTTGGATTTTTAAGCCATGTAGTAAGTTTTTTAACCAGCACTTATTTTAAGGAATTCGCGGTGGTGTTATGAACGATAAATACACCTTGATTGTCAGGATGAAAAAATGGTAAGTATGAAATTCCTTATGCAGTCAATTTGTTTTGGTGCTTTTATAATTTTATTCTCAAGCTGTAAAAAAGATGAGAGTATCATTTCAACTTCAATTATCGGAGAGTGGGAACTAAGACAAACTTTAGGAGATATGGGCCTAAAAAATTATCCTCCGGGAAATGGCAATATCTTAAAATATACTAAATCTAATTTTCAGAGTTTTAATGGGCAATCTGTTACAAGCGGCTATTACAAAATAGTTTTTGATGCAACGGCAGAGGCAAATCTATGCTTACAGCTACCGTCTAATGAATTTAGGAACAGAATAATCTATGACAACAATTTAACAGACATCAAGAAATTTATACAAATTTCAAATAATAGATTAATTCTCAGATCCGGCTGTTTTGGTGCTGATGGCGGGGTTAGATTAGAATATGAAAGGCAATAAAAAACCGCTGGCATAGGAATATATAATTGCTTACTGTTTATTTCATCTTAATACAATATTCAGCTTTTTGTTGCACTTACTTTATAAGTGCGGGCCTTCTCACAAACCAGTTAAGCGATCTCATGCAATTGCAGGAAAGGGAGAGAGCTTTTCCTCTGCAATTTTTTTCCGGTTAACTTTTGATAATATAGATTCAAGTAATGGAAGCATTTTATTTAAACCGCGGGTTTTAATCATAAAATTCCAAAGAGCTTCAAATTTTTTCCAGCCGCCGGCATAAGCAAAGTGTTTTAGTGAGTGTTTTAGACTATCATGTTGCAAACTAGCCCTGGAAATATTTATCCATGAATAGAAAGACTTGTATGCCCAGTCGTAGCCGTGTTTCAATTCTTCTTCATTTAATCCTTTGGTTTTATATACTACGTGCCTTGTATCATACAAATCCCATTTCTTATGAAGAATACGGTTTTCATTTTCCATTTGTTTATATAAGCCGGTGCCAGGATATGGTGTAAGTATATGAAATGTGCTTGTGGTAAGAGCATTTTTTACTGCCCAGTCAACAGTTCTTTTAAATACCTCTTTGTCATCATCATCCAAACCAAATACAAAACTACCGTTGATCATAATACCAAGAGAATGTAATCTTCTTATGGCCTCTTCATAATCTTTACCAATATTCTGCTTCTTGTTACTTTGAACCAGGTTGCTGTTACTTAACGTTTCAAAGCCTACAAATATGCTGCGTAAGCCTGCCTTTGCAGCTTTCTCAATCAAATCTCCCCGGACAATAGCATCAATTGTTGAGGCTCCCTGGAAAACCCTTTTCATTCCTTTCATACCTTCAAAAAGGGATGAAGCAAACCGTTGATTTCCCAAAAGATGATCATCAAGAAAATATAAATGTTTCCCTGGTAAGCGGTCAATCTCTTTTAAAGCATCATCAACCTGTTGGGTATAAAACGATTTACCACCCTGGAAGAATGCGTCCTTGTAACAAAAGTTACAATGATGCGGGCAGCCTCTTGATACTACAATAGAATTAGGAACAAGATATAATTGCCTTTTTATAAGATCCCTGCGGATAGGAGGAACAGCTACTAATGTACGTTCTTCCGATCTATAGATTTTATTGGCAACTCCTTTTTTAAAATCCTTTAAAAACCTTGGCCAGCTCTCTTCTCCGGGCCCAATAAAAATTGTATCTGCATGTTTCATCGCTTCCTGCGGTAATGATGTAACATGTAAGCCTCCAAGGCATACATAAGCTCCTTTGGCATGATAATGATCAGCAATTTTATAGGCTCTAAAAGCATTTGTAATATACACCTGGATCACTACAAGATCAGGTTCATCAGAGATGTCCAATTCTTCAACATGCTCATCCTGCAAACTGATTTCATCATCCTGATTGCAATATGCTGCAAGTGTTGCCAGGCCCAATGGAGGAAAAAGAGAATATTTAATTGGTCTCCAAAAAGGACTTTTAGCTTCAGTAAGAGCAGGCAATATCATTTTTATTTTCATAAAGATTATGGTCAGGATTTCTGTTTGAATTATTTTAAGTCGCTCGTTTTCTCCGCCACCCATCTCCACCAGAAAGCGGTGCATGTTGTATACACAAACATGTGATACAGATCATCAGAAACTGAATGACCGTTCCTTATGATAGCCATGTAAACCGGGATTAGAAAAATTATAG
>JBDSAQ010000066.1:0-4488 GCA_039922095.1 Ginsengibacter sp.
ATAGCTTTACTCCTCCTGCCAATGGCAGTGCGCCAACAGCAAATACAGTATACAGCGGCAGCGGTGAGCAGGTAATATATTCGGGCACATCAATTACACCAATTACTATTACTGCTTTATCGCCTAATACACAATACTGGTTTAAAGTTTTTGCTTACGGGTGCACGGGCAATTTATATAGTAATACAAATACAACGAATAATCCTAATAACCACCGCACAGCCCCAACTGGAATTGTAAGGCCTGTTAACTTGATGGCCAGGTTTGATGGTGTAAATGATTATTCCCGTGCCGGAGATGTAAATGCATTGGAAGGCATTAGTGCAATTAGCTTTGGCGGATGGGTAAAGCCCGAAAGCTTTCCAGCTAATAATTTTAAATTAAAAAGTTTTGTTGCTAAAGGTGATGGCGTTACTGCCAGCGGTACTTCTTTCCAGGCAGGCTTTTATAAAAATGACGCCTCGCCATTAATGGTAATGGGGCAAATAAGCATTGGTGGCACACTGGCTAAGGTTCAGATACTGGTAGATAGCAGCATGTTCCGTATAAACCAATGGAGCCATTATTTTGTTACATGGCAAAGTGGGGGTAAAGTAAAATTATATATCAATGGACGGATGGTTATTGAAAGCAGTATTACTTATTCAGGCACGGTAAACAATACTACTGCAACCTTAAAACTGGGCAGCAGTAACGCAGGGGCAAACGAAGAAAATTTTCATGGCGACATGGAAGAAATGCAATTTTATAATGTGGCGCTTACCCCATGTGAGATACGCCAGAGAAAACACATTACACTTACTGGTACAGAGGCAGGCCTTGTTGTTTACTACCAGTTTAATGAAGTAGATTTGGTACGAACATTTAATGATTATATAAATAATAACAACAGCACCAAACAAAACGGAATACTTGCTTTACAATCGGATTTGTCTGCGGGTAATGGTAATAGTGAATGTATATCCGTTCAAAGTACAGATTATACCTATCAGTTTACTGCAGCCGACCTGTCTAACCGGCTTGAATTAAAATTCCCTGTAATATCTCCTGATGGTTTAATGAATGGCTCTTATGTTGAAGATTTACCTGTTGGAGGTAATCCCAACCCGGGCACAAATTTGTTGCCTGGCTATTGGATCATAAACAACTTTGGAAATAACCAGTCTGGTTTAAATGCAACCCTTACTTTCCGGTTTGCTGATGGAATACTTACTGATGGTGACACTGCAAATTATCATTTATATAAAAGAGCCACAAACGGTAGCGGCCCATGGGAAATATATCCTGTTGCAGGCATAAGTCTTGAACCAGGTAATAATAATATTACAGTCAACAATATACCAGGCTTTAGCCAGTTAGTGCTTACATCTTCAGTATCTGTTCTTCCTTTACAATTGGTATCATTCCAGGGCTTATTATTTAATACAGATGCCTCTTTGCAATGGGAAACAAATAATGAATTGAACGTTAACTATTTTGAGTTAGAAAGAAAGCTACCGGGTGAAAATTCATTTACTGTTATTAATAATGTTGATGCAAAAAATACCGGCAATAATTATTACAGCTATATTGATAAAGGACTACCGACCGGTATTACATGGTACCGTTTACGCATAATTGATAAAGATGGCAAAAAAAGTTACAGCAGCATTATAACTATTAGCAATAAAGCAAAAGCAATTACCATATTTCCAAATCCGGCGACAAACGTGCTGAACGTAATCTATCCGGGAGCAAACAATAAAACAAGAGCAGCTATACTTACATCGGATGGACGTGTGATACTAAATAATATTAACTTGGTGTCAACTACCAACCAAATTAATGTAAGCAGACTTGCGGCAGGAACTTATATTTTAAAATGTATGGATGCGGTTGGAAATGCCACATTTACGAAATTTGCAAAGAAGTAAAAGTAAATAATAACAGGAAGGTAAAGCTATTGAATTGAAACAGCCTGTATCACTTGCATCGTACTGATATTCTCAGATGTTAGCCCGGGGACAATTTTTTTATAAGAAACTTTCCGTTAAGTAATATTGTAAAATATCGGGATAGGAAATTATAATCTCATGCGGTATGCATTCATTGCGGTTATACCTAATTTTTTTATTAACCTGTAATTAACTACAGCGCCAACCGGGGCCCCGATTACAGGAACTAACTGTGCCAATTTTGCAAGATCAATATAGTCCCTGTATTCCTGCTGAAAACTGCGCCAGTCAAATTGATTTATATCATTGGGAAGTGCTTTACTTTTATGATCCCAATCAACCATTTTAAGATAGATATTTTTGCGATGCTCATGGCTTGAGAAAGCAAGTTCAAAAATATGAAGCAGATAAACTCTTTCTTTATAGTCCATCACATCATGGCCATAAAGTGCCGCAATATCAAATAGCAGTTTTAATTTTAATCCAAGTAAAATAGGAAAGTCTGCAAGGCCAAGTAATAAACCTCCGGCTCCGGTTATACCTCCTTCAACGGCAGCAGTTGTTCTGTAAAACTCTATTCTCTTCTGAACCGCAAGTTCACGTACCTCTAACGAAGTGTCAGTTAAAGGGCCGTCAGAAGTATACTTTGCTCCAAACAAAACCCCCCGTATCATTTGTTTTATGGTTGCAGTTATGGCCTTGTGTATTTTTTCCGGTATCCATGTATTAATCTTAGTTTGAACTTTTTTCGACAGGTTATTTAAAAAAGAAGGGTTGCGAAGCATGCTTTCTTGCCATGCATGTAATTCTGTAAGTATGTTTTGATCATAATTTTCCATAAATGATTTTAAACAACTGCTAAATTAACAAACACCGTGTATATTAAAACTACGCAGATTAATGGGCCGCATACGTATCTCGCTTTCTAAGGAGTTATTCAATTCTTATGTGGAAAGAAATACTTTCTGTGTTATTCTTAATCAGTTATACTGAGGGGATGTGAATATGTCTTATAAATTTAAGGATAATAATGTATTGCTCACCTATTTCTTAAACCCATTATATCGGTCTATTTTACTTTTTTTATCTAATTTTTCAAACAAGGAATTATTACTTACAAACTCCGGTACCAGATCTTTCATTTTGGCAACCATTTCAGTGGTTCCATTTTTTTGTTTTGCAAGACTTATTAAATTCATAAAATCATATTTAGTTACCCTAAAATTCTGATCTCTAACTTTTAATATCATTATTTTATCGTGATAAGTAGGCACTGTTTTTTCGCTATCAGCTAAAAGCTCTTCATATAATTTTTCTCCAGGTCTTAAACCGGTATATTTTATTCTTACATCAATTTCTGGAGTTAATCCGTATAAGCGAATCATTTTTTTGGCTAATTCTACAATAGGCACAGGTTCCCCCATATCAAATACAAAAATTTCTCCTCCTTTGCCCATGGAGCCTGCCTCTAATACTAATTGACAGGCTTCTGGGATAGTCATAAAAAAACGTGTAATTTTTGGATGTGTAACGGTAACAGGACCGCCTTTTTCAATTTGTTCTTTAAATCTTGTAATCACCGATCCATTAGAACCCAACACATTTCCAAAACGAGTAGTAATAAATTTTATAGAATTTTTACTTGGTTTTAATGTTAATGTTTGATCTTCATTTTTAATTAAAAAATAATCCGATTCCAATCTCTGGTGTATTGATTGCACATAAATTTCTGCCAATCTCTTACTTGCTCCCATTATATTGGTAGGGTTTACTGCTTTATCCGTTGAAATCATAATAAATCTTTGAACTGCATATTTCACTGATAAATCAACAATGATTTTTGTACCCAAAACATTTGTTATAATAGCTTCTGAAGGACATATTTCCATCATAGGTACATGCTTGTATGCAGCAGCATGATATACATAATGAGGCTTAAAGGTTTCAAATAACTCTTCCATTCTCTCCTGATTAGTAACGTTTCCTAAAAAACTTACGCAAGAGGTTTTTGTGTCGGATTCCTGTAACTCCAGTTCAATTTCATGTAGGGGAGTTTCAGCCTGATCGCAAAGAACAATAGTACCTGGATTATATTTTATTAATTGTCTTACTATTTCTCTGCCAATAGAACCTGCTGCGCCTGTTACTAATATCCGCTTATTGCTAATTTGAGAAGCAATTAATTCATTACTAATTTTTATTGGCGCACGCTCCAAAAGATCTTCTATCTTAATAATTTGTAACTGTTGAGGAGAAAACTGCCCATTGATCCATGTATTAAAAGGAGGAATACTTAATACTTTAATATTTTTATCTAAACAAAAATCAACCAGGTTGTTCTTTTTAGCGGGAGAAAGATCAAATATGGCGATAATGATCTCGTCTATTTTTGGCAATCCTGTCATTTTAGGCAAATCCCTGGCATTCCGGATCTTAACTCCGTCAACAACTTTACCAATCTTTTTTACATCATCATCAATGAATAAAATAATATTTACAAAAGACTTTTTATCATGTTCCAATACCCTTTTTGTGGTAAAGCCCTCTTCACCTG
>JBDSAQ010000067.1:0-4319 GCA_039922095.1 Ginsengibacter sp.
TAATATCCAGGGGATATTGTAAAACATTCGGAAAAGAATTTATCTCATTAAACCGTATTAATTTTTTTTGACCCATATAAAAGCAAAAATACAATACCAGAAAAATTTAAGAAATCATACACAGGGAAGGCCATCCTTTCGGTACCGTAAATTGGATTGCAGTACCCAACACTTTCTATTTCCAAGGTTTTCTTTTTGCAGGCTTGAATTAATGTAACATTTATCAAAACAATTTGCTTATTGAGTGAGCTTGTTTACGAAATAGAATTATTACCTAAATTGAAATAATAATATAAAGTTATCCTGTCTTAAGAACTGGGAGATGTGACATCAGGAAGTAGGTTTAAGTATTATTTGATCCTGTTTGCATCCTGTATAGCTTTTTTAAAGTACTTCCCCTGGCGGGATGGAGTAAAATTCCAGTCACTGAATAACCGGGGAGCCCATTGCTGATCAAATACCCAAACAACATATGATATACCTTTTTCAGCAGTGTATTTTGTAATAGCATCTCCATAACTCTCATCACTTATCACTGGTACATGCGCCCCAACGTCATCCGCCCCGCTGAAACCAATCTCTGTTAATATCAAGGGATATTTTTCAGCCACGTAGCCCCAATCCTTTGTCCACTGTGCATCCCAGGGCTTGCTCCTTTTCATTGGATAAGGATGGCTTACATAACCAATGCCTTCTTTGTTAATTGGATTTGCTGCTACATCAGTAAGATCATAAGCCCAGTTGAAGCCGGCTTACAAGTGGAATTGCCTGGCAGCCATAAGCCCGGATAATGGTGATCATTTCTTCACAAAGTTCTTTCCATTGAGCCCATGTGCATGTACCTAACTGCCCATTGTATACAGTGGGCTCATTAAAAAGTTCAAAGAATGCAACTGTTGGCTCACCCTTATAATGCTGGGCCATAGTACGCCAGAATTCCAGTGTTTCTTTTTGAGTAGTCTCATATATAGAAGACTGGTACAGTTGTGAACGTAGATTACCAATGCTGTGCCAGTCAATGATGACATACAATCCAAATTCTTTGGCCAATGCAACACCCTGGTCGAGTATTTTAATATATTCTTCCTTTCCACGCCTTCTCCATGCGGTGGGATGTACCGGAAAGCGAACAATATTAGCGCCCCAATTTTTTATTTCTGAAAAATATTCTTTATTCCAGTGTCCATCATTTGTGAGTTTATCGGGATCGCTGGTGTTTAGTCCACGGAATATCAATGTCTCACCATTCTCATTTACAAACTTGTTTTCTTTTACTTTTGTCCGCTTTACCTGGGTAAAACCAACAGTAGTAAAAAGAGATAAAAGAAATAAGAAGAAAAATAATTTTTTCATTGCTGAGTTTATTTATTTTATAAGATAGGTTTTGCAATAGCAGTAAACCTCTATATTGCCGCAACTTAAAAATAAATCTACTATAGTAATGAACTTAAATCAGCTTGCTTAAAAACGGTACATGACAGCACCCGGAAAGAAGAAGGGTGTGTTGAAGAGTTGAAGTTACTCCTCTCCATATGAGCAGGCATTGATGTAAAATTATAGAAACTGATATTCAACTTCTCCTACTTCATGAGCTTCCATATTTCATCGTCCGCATGGAAATTACTTAATTGTCATTTATTGGTATGAGTATATCATGAAAGTAGACAGGTAACTTTGTAAACCTTTTTTTGTTCTCAGGTAATCTACTGAATAAAAGATTTAAAATAAACATGCTCAGGATACTGTGTTCTTTTGAGAAATATGGTTTTTTTTTCATAGGGGTGGTAGACTTTTTATAAAAATGCATGAATAGCATTAATAAAATCTGCAGTAAAAATATGCCTTGAAGTATTTCTCCTAATGAGTATCAATACCTTTTTATTACGCTAAGGAATTTACGTTTTTTTAAGTATTTTTTCTTTGTACTTTTTAATATGGATAATCTACCGGATCATTTAGGATACGGATTCACTATGGACTATTGATCTGCATGTTTGAAAACAATATCAATCAAAAGAATTTCTTTAGTTTATTATCCGAACAAATCACTGCTTAAATACCTATCACCCCTATCGCATGCAATAAAAACTATAACTCCCGAAGTTAATTCATCAGCAAGCTTCAACGCCACCGAAGCGGCGCCACCACTGCTCATTCCGGCAAATATGCCTTCCTCTTTAGCCAGTCTTCTCGTGTATATTATAGCATCTTGCTGGGATACATCTATAACCCTGTCAACTCTTGAAGGTTCAAAAATTTTTGGAAGATACTCAGCAGGCCACCTTCTGATACCGGGAATGGAAGACTCTTCAGTTGGCTGGCAACCTACGATTTGAATATTATGGTTTTGCTCTTTTAAATAACGGCTGCAACCCATGATGGTTCCTGTGGTACCCATTGAGCTAACAAAGTGTGTTATACCTCCGTGGGTATCTCTCCATATTTCGGGGCCGGTAGTTTTATAATGAGCTAAATAATTATCAGGATTGGCAAACTGGTCAAGCATATAAAATTCCTGGCTGGCGGCTTTCTCTTCTGCATAATCCCTGCATATCTCAATACTTTCTAATAGTGTAACCTTTGCTCCAAATGCCTCCATTGTTACAACACGTTCCCGGGTTGAGTTAGAGGGCATAGCCAGTTCAATTTGCACTCCGAATAAGTTAGCGATTAATGCCAGTGCTATTCCGGTATTTCCACTTGTAGCTTCTATTAATTTTGTGTGCTTATCAATATCGCCTCTTTCAAAAGCGCTCTTAATCATATTTAAAGCAGGGCGATCTTTTACACTTCCCCCGGGGTTATTACCTTCAAGCTTTGCAAATATTTTTACCTGCGGGTTAACATTCAATCTTAGAATTTCTACCATGGGCGTGCTGCCAACTGTATCTAAAATGCCTGCCATAATTTTATTTAAGCGTTCTCAATTTTACGTTCCACTACTGTAATTTCAGGGTTATGATATACCAATGACCAGGGGGGTATACTCCCGGTAAGCCAAACGTTTCCTCCAATAATACTATGATGGCCGATAATTGTTTCTCCCCCCAGAATCGTTGCCCCGGAATATATTAAAACATGATCTTCAACAGTGGGGTGACGCTTTGTAAAAGCCATAGATTTATCTATGCTCATAGCGCCCAGGGTTACTCCCTGGTAAAGCTTTACATAATTACCAATTTGAGCAGTCTCCCCAATAACAATGCCTGTACCATGATCTATAAAAAAGTGCTCACCAATTTCTGCGGCAGGGTGAATATCAATTCCTGTTTTGGAGTGCGCATATTCTGTAAGTATGCGGGGCAATATTGGTACACCAAGCGTATTTAATAAATGAGCAATGCGATAAAAGCACAGCGCATAAAAACCAGGGTAGGCACGGATGATCTCAAATTCACTCCTGGCTGCAGGATCGCCGTTAAGCAAGGCTTGTACGTCAGTGTTTAAAATGCGGTATAGCTCAGGGATATTACTAAAAAAATTCTCGGCTACATAAGCATGGTTAAAATCTTTACAGGCTTTCGTGGCTTTTAAAATACTTATAAGATCTTCCCGGAGTTTATCAGACTCATCTTCAATTTGTTTAACTGAATTATAAGAGCATAATGAAAGCTCAGGGTATAAAATGCAGATAAGCTGTAAAGCCCATGCGGCAATAACTTCATTAGTTGGCACTGCCTCTTTGTGTGATTGCTTATTAAAAAGCTGCTGATAAAATTCTGTATCCATGATGCCGTTATCTATACATTATTAAGATTGTAAAAGTAAATTGCATTATCCCTAAAAATTTTTGACTGTTCAGTTGAAGAAAATGAAAAAAAATAATTCGATACTATTTCTACAACGTTCTTGTATGTTGCGGCCACAAGGCACACAGGCCAGTCTGAGCCAAACATAATACGGTCTGTGCCAAAAGCATTAACTATTGTATCAAGGTATGGCGTAAAATCATGTTGCTCCCAGTGTTTCCAATCAGTTTCCGTTACCATACCAGATATTTTACAATATACATTTTCATATTCTGATACCGCATAAATATCGCTTTCCCATTCTTCTATACTTTTCTCTTTAATGTTTGGCTTAGCGAGGTGATCAATTACAAATTTTTGTTCAGGAAACTCAGCTACAAACTTATTTATATACTGCAGTTGATCAGTATAGATGAGGATATCATACGTAAAATTATATTTAGACAATAAACCTATCCCTTTCATGAATTGAGGATCAAGCATAAATTTCCTATCTGTTTCTGCCTGCAACACATGTCTGAATCCTTTTATGATTGGATGTTTTTTATAATGCTCTAATTTCATTTCAAG
>JBDSAQ010000068.1:0-2791 GCA_039922095.1 Ginsengibacter sp.
CACACGCTTAGAAGCTACGGTATCCATGGAGGATATTTTACATGGAAACAATATATATTTCCCTTTACTGATGCTATAAAAAATGCTTATATCCCTTTGCCATTGATAGGTACTATATATCCAATTACAAGAAGTGTATTTGGCACTGCTGAAGATTTAAAGCATCCTTTTTATGCAGAGTTTATCAGCGAAATGAATAAGGTTATCAAAGGCCATCAAAATGTAATATTTGCATCAGGGCACGAACACTCTCTTCAACTGATAAAAGATACAGGATACTATTATATTGTAAGTGGCGGCGGCAGCAAGGCGACAAGAGTTTCGCCAAATAAGAAAAAATTGTTCGGATCAGATAATTACGGTTTTACTACGCTTGAAATATCAAAAAATAAAAATGTAAAGGCATCCTTTTATACCTTAAACATGGATTCAAACAAAGTAACAAAAGCATATAGTCAGGATCTTTTTAATTTTTCTACACTTCCCACACCAGACAATCCCCTGGATACACAACGACAGGTGGAATATTCTTTTAAAGACAGTGTTGTAATATCCGCGAGCGATAAATATAAAAATCCATCGGGCTTTAGAAAAACCATCCTCGGTAAAAATTACAGGCAGGAATGGAGCACTCCGATAAAGTTGAAAGAGTTCAATATCAGGAAAGAAAAAGGAGGATTTAGAATTGTAAGCCTTGGCGGAGGAAAACAAACCAAGTCGTTACGGTTAATTGACAAAAATGGACAGGAATGGGTATTACGTTCAGTAGATAAAGACCCGGAAAAAGCGATTCCGGAAAACCTTAGAAATACTATTGCCAAAGACATTGCACAGGACCTTATTTCAAGCGATTATCCATATGCGCCACTTATAGTTGACAGGCTTGCAATGGCTAATGGAATAACAACATCATCATCTGAATTTTTCTTTGTTCCGGATGATCCTGCTTTTGGTTTTTATAGAAAAGTATTTGCAAATACTGTTTGTACTCTTGAGGAAAGAGAGCCGACGCAAGACGACTCAGATACAAAAAGTTCGGCTAAAGTGATCTCAAAAATATTTGAAGATAATGATCATAATGTTGACCAGCAGGAGGTTTTAAAAGCACGGCTGTTAGATAACCTGATAGGTGATTGGAACAGGCATCCTGATCAATGGAGATGGGGGGTTAGAGATACAGGGAAAGGAAGAACTTATTATCCTATTCCAAGAGACAGGGACCAGGCATTTTATAACTCTGATGGATTGCTTATAAGTTATTTTTCAAGGAACCAGTTTCGTTATTTACAGGGTTTTAAAAAGAATATTGCGAGTGTAAAATGGTTGAATTATCACAGTCGTGATTTCGATCGCTTCTTTTTGAACCAGCTTGGTGAAAATGAATGGCGTAATACTGTTGACAACTTTGTAAATAATTTGCCGGATGATCTTATCACTGAATCATTAAAAGAATTACCACCGGAAATCTATGATGTTAGTGCACCAAAAATAATTGATAAACTTAAAAGCAGGCGGGATATTTTAAAGAGAGAAGCTTTAAAATACTATTCATTCCTTTCAAAAGAGGTAAATATTGTAGGCAGTAACGAAAATGAATATTTTAATGTAAAGCAGGCCGGCAACAACATACAGGTTATAGTACATGGCGAAACTAAAGTTTCAGATTCAGGCTTTATAATGTATACACGAACTTTTGACAAGCGTCATACAGAAGAAATACGACTTTATGGATTAAACGGCAACGACAAATTTGAAGTTGATGATAATGTAAGCAGTAAAATAAAATTGAGGATAATCGGTGGAAAGGGTAATGATACATTTAATATAAAGGGCCATGTTAAAAACCGCATATATGATCTGGCCACCGAAGAAAATATATTGCAGCAATCAAACAGATCAATCACCCATTTTTCTGATGATCCTGCAGTAAATGATTACAGAAGTACCGGCTTCAATTATAATACTTACAGCTTCCCGATAATTAATGTTGGTTATAATGCTGATGACAAATTTTTAATTGGCGTAGGATTCGCATCAAAAACCTATGGCTTTAGAAATGATATTTTTTCAACAAGCCAAAGGCTTTCTTCATTATATTCTTTATCAGGCAAAGCTTACCAGGTAAAATACCAGGGGATTTTTAATTCGGTAATTGGTAAAAATGATATTGTGGTAAATGCCGCATTTATTGCGCCTACAGTTAATAATTTTTTCGGATTAGGAAATAGATCCACAAAGGCTAATGAAAAAGCATTTGCCTTTTACCGGGTAAGATATAAATATGCATCGGCAGACCTGCTCATACGTAAGCGCCTGAATGATGTGGTTAACGTAAGTATAGGCCCTTCATGGTTTCATTACCAGAATAAATATGAGGATAATAAAAACCGCATACTTGGCAACCCTGCAAAAATTGGACTGGACTCTGCCAGTGTATATTCCACCAAAGATTATGCAGGAGGTAAGCTTAAAATAGATATCAACTATATTAACAATGAATTTTTTCCTACCCGGGGAGTTGTTTGGAACACGGAATTAAGTTCTATGCAATCCATAAATAAAAATGGGCACTCCGTTACACAAGTTACTTCTGATATGCAGGTGTATGCCCCTTTAAGAGATCCTGAAAAAGTAATAGCAGTATTGCGTATAGGTGGCGGGCATATTTTTACTAATAATTTTGAATACTTTCAAGCCCTTACACTTGGATCAAATAATTTTCTAAGAGGATTTAGAAAAGACCGGTTTTCCGGCTCCACATTAATTTACAGCAACTTTGAGCTAAGGGTGA
>JBDSAQ010000069.1:0-3984 GCA_039922095.1 Ginsengibacter sp.
GTACTAATCTATAAAATTTATAGTTGTTACCTTGTGCGGTTTTGCCGTTGGTCGGAGACCAGACGGCGGCTCTTAAAGGTTAAGTGGATTGGTTCACGAAAGAAAAGGGAACACCCACTGAGGCAAAATACTTTATAAGTTCGTTATATAGGCTGAATTTTCTAACATGCACTAAATTCACACTAAACCTACATCATGAGCACAGAGGCAAACGAAATCGCCACAACAATCACTACTTGTTTTTCGTGCGGTAATAATATATCCCACGATGATGTTTACTGCACCAATTGCGGCTATCCCCTGCAGGGTACTATTGAGGAGAGGGATCAATTTATGAACAACCGTAATTATAAGCACATGGAACTTCATGAGATGAACAGGAAAATAAAATCCGGTACTACCACTATGTACGTTCTTGCAGGTTTCTGTGTTATTGGCGGGGTCATTTTTTATGCAGTGACCAGTGAACTTGAGAATCCTATGGCTGTACTGATTATGTACCTGGTGTTAGCTGCCATTTATGTTGGTCTTGCATTATGGAGCAAAAAGCAACCTCTGCCTGCAATAGTTTCAGGATTGATATTATATATAATTGTGCAGTTATTAGCCATGATTGAAGACCCGATGAATATTGTAAAAGGTATTATCTTTAAAATAATCATTATAGTTTACCTCATAAAAGCTGTACGGTCTGCATCGGATGCACAACGAATAAAAAAAGAACTAAACTTGTGATGGGCGAAGACCAGAAAACCATTACTTGTACTAGTTGCATACGTGAGCTTCCTTCGGATTCAAGGTTTTGTAAATATTGTGGTGCTGACCAGGTAAAAGTTGAGAACATAGTGGTTAGGAAAGATACTGTTATTGCACTCATTTCATTTTATGTTATTGAAGTTATTATCTGCTCCCTTGTAACTTTTGATGATAGCTTCAAGGGGTTAGATGTTCTTTTAGTTGCCGATGGTATAATGGCTGCTTCTGCCATCTGCTTTTGCCTATATATAAGGACAGATATATTTCCTTTTTTAAAGTGGAAAAAATTTTCGCTTCTCAAAACGGCAATGTATATAGGTATTGCAATAGCATTCTCGATTCCTGTGCAGTACTCTGTGAAATGGCTAAACAGCAGCCTCTTCGATACCAACACTTTTTATTACTACGCTTTTCTCGGGTTTAAGTATCCGTTAGCATGGATGTTATTGGTAATTGCGGTTGCTCCGGCAATATTCGAAGAGCTTGCCTATCGCGGGTTTGTGTTAGGTGCATTATTAAAATTGATAGATAAAAAGCAGGCGATCTTCATTTCTTCTTTTGTATTCGCATTAATTCATTTTAGCTTTCTTTCCTTTTTCTGGTTGTTGCCATTTGCACTGCTGCTTGGGCATATTCGTTCCAGAGAAAATACCATTTGGTACGGGGTTATAATGCACTTTACTTTTAATGCGATGTCGTGCCTGCTCGAATATTACGATTTAAATTTATTTTAAAGAGATTATGTTATCGGTAGCTATGTACAGTTCTTTCAATACAGGCACAGACGCTTACGCCAACAGTGGGTCTTAGTTTTAATGTATAGCATTGCTTGTGCTGAATAAAGTAAAGCTTATCGTTATCATGAAATTTGTACTTTCTGCTCATTAAATAAATCTACAACTACTTTTATAAACAGGCATAAGCGGATGCTTGCGCCAACAGGGAGGGTTTTTACAGCCATAGATTGTAAGATAAAACAATCCTCTTTTATAAAGCCGCCGGGTCCTGCCTCGCTTTAGGCCGGGAGTAGAGACCCGGCTTGGGATGTAATTTAGTCCTCGTTGCAAACGAGGACTAGTTAGGAATAGCTAGGGGTAACTCAATAAGTATAAGTCACGTTTCACTGTTCAGATCGATACTTTTTGATAAAGGCTGCAATTATCCTGATTGAGGAATCTATTAATTGATAGGAAATATCTATGACGACTTTTTTTTTATTTTTTAAGACTAAACACAAAAAATTACGTTGAAGAATAGCGAATTTTGGATTTACAGTCTCATATTTTATATTTTCAATTTCTTTCCAATAAAAAAATTTTTTATTATAGCTAATTCCGCAAGAATCAATGCATAAATATGGAATATTTCGAGGAAAGTACCACGCATATTGATCATATAAAAAGATAAAAAGTATAACTGAAATAGTAAACAAGGTGGAGAATTTTTGATGGTAAACACAGAAAATCATTCCTGTAATAAAAAAACATGTGGCAAAAAAGGTATAAAATTTTATCTTTTTCCTCAATTGCACAATTAGTTTTCCGTTTACTTGAACAAGTTCAGTTTGTATTTGCGTAATATCAATAATAATAGTTGCCATTTATGATGCTTATCGTTATTTATTCCATCCGATTTTTGCGTGAATCTCAACTCCAATAATAATTTTAAGGGCCACCCTTTGCTGTCCTGAGTTTGTAACTCAGGACAAACACTCCATTAGAACAGAAACTCAATTTCTATTAGACCGCATTGCTTGCCATAATGATAGTCTTTGGCACTGCTGTAAATGTACTCTTCTGCTTTTTCTACATACCCGCTTCCACCGGGTTATTATGCCCGCCTGAACGATTCGTCGGGCAGGTATGTATTCTAATTTCTGTGTAGCAAATTCTTTTGTAAAGATTTCTTTTGGTTGGTTGTCTTGCTGCCAGAATTGGTAATCCTTATTTCTGCTGTTTTGCTCTCCTGCTTCTTTAAAGATTTTAATCATCCACTCTTTGCGGCTCTCTCCGGGATGGCTTACTATGGAATCAATAATTTGTTTGCTGGTAAATTTTTTAAACTCCCCGAATACCTTGCTTATATTATTTTCTTTTGATGAAATTATTAAGTGAACATGATTGCTCATTATAAGCCACGCATAAATTACTAACCCCTTATTTAGCTGGCAATATTTTAAACTATCTATAACAACGTCTCTATATTCCTTTCTTGTAAAAACATCTACCCAGCCTACCACTGCAAAACTTACGAAGTAAGTTGCAGCCTGATCTGTTATTTTATATCCTCCGGAACTCATGGCTTTTTTATTAAAGCTAACCTAATATAAGAGTTATAAGCAAGGCATTTTACGTTTAACAAAGACTCTTTGATAATGGTAGCTTTTGTCCTGAGTTACAAACTTAGGACAGCATACTTTTTTTATTCGAGCATACTAAGGATAGCAAGGGGCCGATGCAGAGCGCTTTACAGAGGTTTGTAAATATCTTATTTCTATAGTAGCCTTTCGCTTATTTATTTGCCTGCACTTGTCACCTTCTATATTAATGATGTATGTTCCCTGTGCTTTTCTTTTACTTAATGTATCCCATAATAAGCCACCACCTGTAAGATGACGATTACATCTTGAACGTATAAGCAAATGATGTTTTTCATCAGGTACTGTACTTAACTGATCATAAATGTCTCCTTCTCTATCCTGTATAATGATAACCTGTTTTGCATTCTGCAAAATATTTTTAGAAGTGTTGGAAGCCCGTATCCATTTGTAAGATTCTTTATTATCTATTGTAAGAGTCTTATGTTTTCGGATGTGCCTGCTGGGCATATCCAATGGCCGGTGCCAAAGATTTAAGGTGGCAAACCCTATAGGATTTAATGTGTCTGCATCAACTGCCAATGTGGGATGAAGCTTGAAACCAATATTACCTTTGGCATCATCTAATCTTCCCAGACCTGTATTAGGTTTTAGCCTGTTGCGATGCGAAGTGAGATTTATCTCTGAAGTATCCTGTATGGCTAATACAATTCTATTGTTACATAGCTTGGCTGTGCGTTCGGTCAGCTCATTAATAAGTTTCTCTTCAGTCACTTTTTTGTTGTTTATAAAACGGTAAAAAGCTTTTTGCTGTGCATTGCATTTTGTACCGTTTCTAATACTGTGAGAAATATTATTGGTCAGGCTTCGAAAGAACTGAGCCCCCTTTTTTCTAATCGCTTATCGTTAAA
>JBDSAQ010000070.1:0-4579 GCA_039922095.1 Ginsengibacter sp.
TACATCGATAAATTTTTACTCATCCACTAAAGAACAGGTTTATGAAAAAAAATATTTTTACCAGTTTTTTTATCCTTGTCTTTTTAAACGTTTCAGCACAACAAGATTCCACCACCTTAAAGTTAAATCCAAAATATAAAATATGGGTATCTACCCGGGATGGAAATCATATAAAGGGAATTTTAGCTGGCACCTCATCTTCTTCTATAACCATCTTTCCAGGAGGGTTTAGTGAGTATAATGGAAATTCAAAAATTTCACTTATAAACGAATCTTACACAAACGTAACTGCTATACAAATACATAAAAAAGGCGGGCTATTAAAAGGAATGCTGATCGGCGCAGGCATTGGTATCGCACCCATATTAGTAGGCAGCATTTTTGGGCCAAGTATCGGTGAGGGCGGAGCCTATGTAAGCTTTATTACTTTTCCGCTGGGAACTATCATAGGAGCCATTATCGGCAGCACTTCAAAAAAGAAATTTTTTATTGGTGGAGAGGCTTCCAGGTTTCTTCATTTCGCAAAAAACATAAACTCTAATAAGATTCACATTCAAAATAATAAATCTCAAGTACTAAGCTTTTTAAATAAATATTTCTTACAATTTTAAATTTATCTATTATGAAAAAGTCAACTCTCGTCTTCGAAAAGCATCATCGCAATGGCTTCAATCACAACTATAACATCTTCTGACGTTGATATGAGTGTGATAAGCCCTATTCATTTTTAAACATTTCAATAATACTAACAATTTTAAAAATCAAGGAGGTTAATTATGAAACAACAATTAAACTATTTTGCTGTGATATTGGTTTTAATCTTGCTGAATGCAAATCAAAGCACTGCTCAATCAGCTTTTGATATTTACGTATTTGACGTAAAATCCGGCACCACCAAACAGGTGAGTAAAATTCCGAATGCAGGCGAATACAACGTTACATGGAGCAACAATGGAAAAAAAATTGCACATGATGTTGTGGGTGATATTGCATCGCCTTACAGCCAGTCAATTTTTATCACAGATGTGCAAACAGGAGTGAGCACTCAGTTGAGAGGTGCTGAAGGGGGAAATGATGCAGCATGGTCTCCTGATGGGTCAACCATTGCGTTCGACAGTTATTTTTATTATCCGCCAAGCATTTTTACTGTACCTGCAAATGGAGGAAGCAGGACACTCTTTCGTAATAATAGTCATCATGCGACATGGAATCCGCAAGGGAATAAAATTGCATTTGATGATAACTACGGATATATCGGCACAAAAGATATTAATACAGGAAACGAAACTTTTGTAACCTACTATGGCGACCGGCCTTCATGGTCTCCAAATGGCCAGTACATTGCGTTTGATGGCTGGTGGTGGGTTGGCGGGGGTGTTTGGATAATTAAAATAGATTCTCTTGGTAATGCTATCGGAACGCCTGTTCAACTGACTACTTCAGGCTATGGACCTACCTGGAAAAATAACAGTAAGGAAGTTGTATTTGTAGATTGGCCAAATGGTGATCCTGATATTTATTCCATCCCGGTTACGGGAGGTACAGCAACAAGAGTTTGTGGCAGAGTTGATGGATTTGATAAAGGGGATTATGATCCTTCATTTTCAAATAACGGGCAGTTTATTGCATGGTCAAGTTATACAGATGCAGCACCGCTTTTAAGCAGGGCTTCAAATACAGTAATTAAACCTGCGGCACAAAACAATTCTATATTCCTGCAAAACTATCCTAATCCCTTTAATGATAAAACTACCATTAGCTTCAATGTTGCAGAGCCTACTCATGTGGTGTTAAGTATACACAATTTTTCAGGACAAAAAATACAAACGCTTGCTGATGCTGATTATCAAACAGGAAATTATCATTTGGTTTGGGATGGCAAAACAAAGGACGGGCAAGCTCTGCCGAATGGAGTTTATTTATATCAGCTTAAAACGTTAGCGGGTGTACAAATGAAAAAAATGATTTTGATGCGATAGCTGTTTTATGTACTTGTTATATCTATTTCGATTATTTATCAACTTATAAGTAAAACATTTTGAAAAAAATATTCTGCGGTTATTATTATAGTAATATTTATCGTATTGGTATGAGCAGGTTTATCCGGACGACATTAATACACTTAGTTTACTCTTAAACCTCTTGTACAAAGATTGATTTTAATAATGTATGAACACTTTACAGTTTATGCAAACCGATCTTTACAGCATAAAGAGCTAACGCAACCCTTGTCTTTACTCCAAGCTTTTCAAACAAAGCGTCTCTGTAACTTTCCACAGTACGTGGACTGCAGAACATTTTTTCACCAATCTCTTTATAGGTAAGTTCAGTACATGCATGCTGCAAAAATTCTTTTTCCCTTTCACTTAAAGGAGTATCAGCATGTTTTTCATCATTACCTGCTGCAATGTTGTACAACACCCGGCTCGTAGCCCAGTCAGGATAATAGAATCCCTTTTGAACAAGCATATCGAGCGCTTTTTCCAATTCTGCGGGATGAACATTTTTATGCAGATAACCTTTTGCGCCGCATTTGATCATTTTGATAAGAGATTCATCATCTCCTTGCATAGTCAATGCCATTACCAAAATCTCCGGATGGTTTTCTTTGAGCCATAATGCAGTCTCAAATCCGTCCATCACGGGCATTGAAATATCTAAGAGAATAATATCAGGGATGTTTTTTTTATGCCTGAACTTTTCGATAAGCACTTTGCCATTTTCACATTCATAGAGTACCTCGTAATTTCTGTATTGTTCAATAATAGAAGTTATCGCTTTGGCAATAAGCAGGTGGTCATCTATTATGGCAATAGTATGTTGCATGTTATTCAGAGAGTAAATTTTTATTATTAATAAATAATTGCACGCTTGTGCCCTTCCCTGGCTCGCTTAGCAAATTAAATGTTCCGCCGATCTGGTGAATGCGTCGTTTCATATTAGTGAGGCCAATACCGCCTGACAATACCTGATCAATATCAAATCCTTTTCCATTATCTGACGCTTCTATTGACAATCCATCTAACTTATCTTCCATTATAATCTTTATCAGGCTGCACCCTGAATGCTTCAGACTGTTTTGAATAAATTCCTGTAGTACCCTAAACACAAAACTTTTAACTGTAATACTTATTTGGCGGTTAAAATCTGAGTCCGCTTCCAGTTTGCAAATACCTGCACCGTTAACTCTTTCCTGCTCATGCCAGATCAACTCAGCCAGGCCTTCGTTCCGGATATGGGGATTGTTAAGTGTTTTTGCCAGATCACGAAGTTCGGCAAGAGAATCATTTATGATAGCACTTATCTTACTAAGATTATCCAGCATATCAGGATGTTTATTTTCAAATTCTAATTTTTGAGAATAGATAGATGCAAGTGTTAGTTTCTGCGATACACTATCATGAATTTCGCTGCCAATAAATTGCATGGTTTGTTGCTGTATTTGGAGTTGGTTATTAAGCAAGTCAAGCTTATGTTGCTTTTCAATATTGGCTTTTTCTTTTTGATACATTAATTTTCTTTTGCGATATTGAAATACAAACATGATAATGCCAATGATAAAAATTAATATTACCACTGGAATAAGAACGACGAATATTTTTATTTCGGTTTGCCCCATATAAATGAAAGTGCAAAAAGAATGTACATAAGATAATTTAGCCCATATTGAATATACCAATACACAAAAAAGAAGTCACGATATTCCTTGTAAAGAGTGGTACGTATTCCATAAAATGGTAAACTGCCCAGATAAAATATCAAAAGGCCGAGGCATACCCAAAACATCATACTTGATTTGTATTCTAATATATCATCACTTTTAATAAACTTTAAAAAAAACATAAGCAGTAATACCAGTAGTAAAATGTTGCCGATGGTATAAGAAAAAGAATCAAATAAAAGCTTCATTTTTCCTACATACAATAAATCTATAAGCAAGCAAATTAAATAAATGGCCGCCGAAAACACCGGCCATTTATTTTTTGATGTGTTGTTTAAGTATTGATAAAATAACCAGAATAAAAACAGGAACTCGAAAGGCACTCCAAAAAAACGGTAGATATTTATGTTTACCGTAAGATCATTTTTTGCATACAAAAAATATTCAGCTACAAGTTCAGTTACTACAATAATACCCAGGTAAACAGGGAACCAACGCCAGTAACTATGCCTGATTTTTTTCCAGTATAAAAATCCAGTAATACAGGCAGAGAACTCTAAAATATTAAGTATAGTAATAAGAATCCGGCTCATAAATTCTTTAGGGTTTTACTGCTGTGGTGGATTGGTTGCAAATGTACCAGTGCCGGGTGGAGGTCCAAGCCCACCATGGTTGTCTCCGGCATTTGCAATGATTCCTCTAAAAAATTTTATAGAATCTGGTTGATCAGCTTTTATCGGAGTAAAACAATCTGCCTTTCCTGACCATACATCATAATCATACCATTCATTATTAAAGTGTTTGTTTTTATAAGCTGGCACCATTACCAAAGCATGCTTATTCCTGTTTTCTGCAGGCAGGCCATCTAATCCATCATGTTTATTTCTCAATCGTCCCCCAAGGTCAGGAGGGTATTTG
>JBDSAQ010000071.1:0-6204 GCA_039922095.1 Ginsengibacter sp.
TAAGTACACATTCTTTATGAAAGTGTAATAATTATATTTGCCTCAAATGTAATAGTGAAGCTTTGTTTTGGCAGAGCCGATGTTAGGATGATATACCAAAATTTAGTATAGCTATTCAAGAAACGACCTCAATAATGGCTGAAAAAAATCTTTTTGATTACAACGAAGATTCGATAAAAAGTCTCGATTGGAAGGAACATATTCGTTTGCGGCCTGGTATGTACATTGGTAAACTTGGCGATGGAACCAGCCCGGATGATGGTATTTATGTGATGCTGAAAGAGGTGATTGATAATTGTATTGATGAGCATACAATGGGTTATGGCAAACATGTAGATGTAGGTATTGATAAAAAAACGGTAACGGTAAGAGATTACGGCCGTGGCATTCCCCTGGGAAAAGTTGTTGATGTAGTTAGTAAGATAAATACCGGCGCAAAATATGATAGCAAAGCCTTTCAAAAAAGTGTAGGGCTTAATGGTGTCGGCACAAAAGCAGTTAATGCTTTAAGTGAATACTTTAAGGTAACTGCATTTAGAGAAGGCAAACAGAGAACAGCAGAGTTTGAAAAAGGTGAATTAAAAAAAGAGCATAAGGAAGAAAATACTGCAGAAGATAACGGCACTGAAGTTTCGTTTATCCCTGATGAAACTATATTTAAAAATTTTCATTATATACATGAGTTTCTTGATAACCAGTTTTGGAATTATTGTTTTCTGAATGCCGGCCTGGTTATTAATTACAATAGCAAGCGCTACATAAGCAAAAATGGGTTACTCGATCTTTTACAAAGAAAGACCAACGAAGATGAATTGCGCTATCCGGTTATTCATTTAAAAGGAGATGATATTGAGGTTGCCTTAACGCATGAAAACCAATATGGCGAAGAGTATTACAGCTTTGTAAATGGCCAGTTCACCACGCAGGGAGGCACTCACCTCGCTGCGTTTAGAGAAGCATATGTAAAAACTATACGGGATTTTTATAAGAAAGATTATGATGCTGCTGATGTAAGAGGAAGTATTTGTGCGGCAATAAGTATAAGAGTTCAGGAACCCGTTTTTGAAAGCCAGACAAAAACAAAGCTGGGATCCCAGGTAATGCAGGAAGGTGGTGCAAGTGTAAGAAATTTTATTACTGATTTTTTAGGAAAGGAGTTGAATAATTTCCTCCACAAGAGCCCCTCAACCGCAGATGCTCTTAAGAAACGGATTGAACAAAATGAAAGGGAGCGTAAAGAACTTGCAGGAATAAAAAAACTTGCTAATGAAAGAGCTAAAAAAGCAAATCTCCACAATAAAAAATTAAGAGACTGCCGTTTCCATTTAAACGATGAGCCATCAGGAAAGGATAAAAATGCTATAATTGAGAAACAAAAAGAAAGCACCATTTTTATTACGGAAGGTGATAGTGCAAGCGGTTCTATAACAAAATCAAGGAACGTTGAAACACAGGCTGTATTTAGCTTACGGGGCAAGCCTCTTAATTGTTTTGGCCTCACAAAAAAAGTAGTTTATGAGAATGAAGAGTTTAATTTGCTTCAGCATGCTTTAAATATCGAAGAAGGCTATGAAGACCTCAGATATAACAATATTGTAATTGCTACTGATGCTGATGTAGATGGAATGCACATTCGTTTATTATTAATGACTTTTTTCCTCCAGTTCTTTCCTGACCTTGTAAAAAATGGTCATGTATATATTTTAGAAACCCCCTTATTCAGAGTGAGAAATAAACAGGAAACAATCTACTGTTATGATGAAACTGAAAAACAGCAAGCTGTAAAAAAATTAGGGAGCAAGCCGGAAATAACAAGGTTCAAAGGATTAGGTGAAATATCTCCTGAAGAATTTGGAAAATTTATTGGTGAAAATATACGCAGGCAGCCTGTAATGCTTTTGCCCGATGTACATATTCAACCCTTGCTTGATTATTATATGGGAAAAAATTCTCCATCCCGCCAGGATTTTATTATTGAAAACTTAAAAGTAGAGTTAGATCTGGCAGAAGTAAGCGGGATATAAGCTATCAATTATGTTTGAATTTCACATAGACCGAAAAAAATATTTTGAGATACAATTAAAAAATGCAGAAGAGGATGTGATTCCTTTTATTAAAAAAAAGTTCGAGCTAAAAGCTGGCAGCAGAGTTTTAGAAATCGGATGCGGCGAAGGCGGTGTACTTGCGGCCTTTGTAAAACACAATTGTATAGGAGTTGGTGTGGAACTGGATATCCCCAGGTTACAACTGGCCTCAGATTTTTTAAAAAAAGAGATTGAAGATGATAAAGTACGTCTTATAGCTAAAGATATTTACCAGGCAACTGAAAACGAATTAGGTGGAAAGTTCAATCTAATAATTCTAAAAGATGTAATTGAACATATTCACGATCAAAAAAAACTGCTATTTCGATTACACGATTTCTTACTACCGGAGGCATCTGTATTTTTTGGATTCCCTCCCTGGCAAATGCCCTTTGGCGGTCATCAGCAAATTTGCAAAACCAAATGGTTAAGTAAATTACCGTACTATCATCTTCTGCCAAAAAGAATATATAAGTGGATACTTACAAAATACAATGAGCCTGTAGATGACCTGCTGGAAGTTAAAGAAACCGGAATCTCTATTGAGCATTTTGAAAAACTTGTAAGACAAACAGATTATAAGATACTCAACAAAACATTTTATTTTATCAATCCCATTTATAAATATAAATTTGGCTGGAAGGCAAAAAAGCAATTACCTGTTCTTAAAAACATTCCATACCTCAGAGATTTTTTTACCACCTGTGTTTATTATTTAATAACACCGGCAAAAAAATAAAATGATTCACATAGTTTTTCAACACGCAGATGTTGATGTATTAAAAAAGAGTTTTGAATTAGATGAATCTTTAAGCGGGGAAGTTGTGGAAATCAAAGATGATTATGCAGTGGGACCGTTAAAAGATATATATACAGAAGAAGGCATCACAGCCCGCAAACAATGGTGGACAACGGTTTTGCAGGGGGGTGATTATGACGGTAAAGTTGATGATGGTGAAGTTGATGATAACAAAACCGTTAATAAATTAATTGAAAGCCTCAAAAGTAATTCTGAAGAAATTGTTTGGATTTGGGCAGCGCAAAACAAGCATGATGTATCAGGATATTATTGGCTGATAAGCCAGTTAAAAGATTTTCAAAAAAGGATATTCATTTTATATCTTAATAATCTCCCATTTATAAATGAGAAAGGGCATTTGTTTTATCCAACAAATATTTTTGAAATTCCGCCAAAAGAATTTTTGAAAGCAAAAAAATTAGCAAGGATAATCAGCCAAAGTGAAGTTGATGTTGACATAGATGAATGGAATAAGGTTAACATTGAAGATAAAGGAGTGAGAATACTGGAAGGCAGTAAAAAATTAATACAATACGATTATGATTATTACGATAATTTATTACTGGAATTTATTACTCCTGATTGGCAAAAAGCAAATAAGTTATTTTATTCCCTTTTTTCGAAATCAAAAAATGCCACCGGCGATGCCTATCTTTTATGGCGGCTAAAATTAATGATAACAGGGGGCAAAATAGATTCTCAGGGAGAAATAAAAGGAATGAAAGACTTTGAAGTGAAGCTGAAAGAAAAGGTTCAATAATAAATAATAAATTTTCAATACTTATTCCGCATAGCCACCGGATGTTAAAAAGATTAATAATTAAAAGCAAATTGGTTTTAATAGAGATATATTGATATTGAAATTTGATTTTAATCAACAACATGGCTAAAGATATTAAAGAAGATTACCTCCACAGTGATTCTGGTGTAAGCGGACAATACAAAACATGGTTTTTAGATTATGCCAGTTATGTAATACTGGAAAGAGCTGTGCCTGCAGTTGAAGATGGCTTAAAACCTGTGCAGCGGCGTATTTTACACGCTATGAAGGAGATGGATGACGGCAGATTTAATAAAGTAGCTAACATTATCGGGCAAAGCATGCAATATCATCCGCATGGTGATGCAAGCATTGGTGATGCTTTAGTAAACCTGGGACAGAAAGATCTTTTAATTGAAACCCAGGGAAACTGGGGCGATGTACGAACCGGTGATGAAGCCGCTGCGCCTCGTTACATTGAAGCAAGGCCTAGTAAATTCGCATTAGAAGTTGCCTTCAATAATAAAACAACTGAATGGCAATTGAGCTACGATGGCAGAAAAAATGAGCCCGTTACATTGCCAATGAAGTTTCCATTGTTGCTGGCCCAGGGTGCTGAAGGAATTGCTGTTGGCCTTGCAACAAAAATACTTCCTCATAACTTTATTGAAATAATTGAGGCCTCAATAAAATATTTGCGTGGAAGAAAATTTGAATTATTTCCTGATTTCGCCACGGGGGGCATGATAGATATTACAAATTACAATGAAGGCAGAAGAGGTGGCAAAGTGAGGGTAAGAGCAAAGATAGAAGAGATTGATAAACGAAGTCTTGTTATTCGTGATGTGCCATATGGTATCACCACTACCCAGTTAATAGATTCGATAATTAAAGCAAATGATGGTGGTAAAATCAGGATAAAAAAAGTTACTGATAATACGGCTGCTGCTGTGGAAATTGCTGTTGAGCTGGCTCCCGGGATTTCACCGGATATTACAATTGATGCTTTGTATGCTTTTAGTGATTGCGAAATTTCTATTTCACCCAATGCCTGTGTAATTGTTTCTCAAAAGCCTGCATTTTTAAGTGCACAGGAGTTATTAAAAATTTCTGCAGATAATACAAAGGAACTACTTAAAAAAGAGCTTGAAATTAAATTAGCGGAGCTTCATGAAAAATGGCATTATACTTCACTGGAAAAAATATTTTTTGAAGAAAAGATTTATAAAGAACTGGAAAAGAAACATGAAACGTGGGAAAAGGTTTTAGAAGCTATTGATAAAGCTTTTATTCCTTTTAAAGAGTTATTAGAAAGAGATATTAACAGGGAAGATATTGTCCGGTTAACCGAGAAGCCAGTTCGTCGTATCTATAAATTGGATATTGAGGAGTTGAATGACCAATTAAAAAAGCTTGAAGATGATATTAAACAGGTAAAGTTCGATCTTGAGCATTTGACCGACTATGCGGTAGCTTATTATGATGGTCTCTTAAAAAAATATGGCAAAGGCAAGGAACGTAAAACCGAAATAAAATTATTTGATACCATCCAGGCTAAAACCGTTGCCATAGCAAATACAAAGCTTTATGTGAACCGGGCCGAAGGCTTTATAGGTACAGGTTTAAAAAGGGATGAATTTGTTGCCGAATGTTCTGATCTTGATGATATAATAGCTTTCACAAAGTCCGGGAAAATGAAAGTTGTAAAAGTTGCAGATAAGACTTTTATCGGAAAAGATATTCTACATATAGATGTTTTTAAAAAGAATGATGAGCGAACTACCTACAACATGATTTATTTTGATGGTAAATACAAAAGTTTTGCCAAGCGGTTTAATGTAACAGGTGTTACAAGGGATAAGGAATACGAGATTGTAAAGGCTGACGAAAAGAGTAAAGTCCATTATTTAAGTGTTAATCCCAATGGAGAAGCTGAAATTGTGAGAATCATTTTAAGCCCAAATTGTTCCGCCAGAAATAAAGAGTTTGATTTTTCTTTTGAGGAGCTTGACATAAAAGGCCGCAGCAGTATTGGTAACCAGGTAACAAAATACCCAATTAAAGCGGTTAAATTAAAAGAGAAGGGTAAATCAACTCTGGATGGTAGAAAACTTTGGTTTGATGAAACATTTGGAAGATTAAATATAGAGGAAAAAGGAAAGTTTTTAGGAAACTTTGAAGGAGATGATAAAATATTGGTTATATATAAAGATGGTAATTATGAAATAGTTGATCAGGAACTTACCCAGAGATTTGATACTACCAATGTTGGATTATTAGAAAAATTCTATCCGGAAAAAATTATAACTGCAGTGTATCTTGATAAAGAAAAATTACAATACAACATAAAGAGATTCAGGATTGAGACAGCAACTCTAAACAGTAAATTCTATTTTATTAAAGAAGGAGAAGGTAACCATTTAATTAAGGTAACCACAGATCAGGAGCCAATTTTGGCTGTTCAAACAGGAAGGGGAAGCCAGGTGCGTAAAGCAAAATTTAAACTCGTAAAAATGGTGGAGATAATGGGTTGGCGGGCAATAGGGGCAAAGCTTACCGAC
>JBDSAQ010000072.1:0-6408 GCA_039922095.1 Ginsengibacter sp.
TGTTGTTCATGCTTTAGTTTTTGCTGAAGAAATATTCTTTTTAATCTTCTGAAAAAAAGATAATTGAATGCGATAAAAAGAGCTGCATAAACGAAATAGGCGAGGTAAGTTTTATACCATGGAGGCAATACGTTTACCACATAAGTTGTTATTTCAGATTCATTGCCCAGGTTATTCTTAGCCTTTACCATAAAACTATAATTGCCTGCCGGCAAATTGGTATAATCCTTTTCTGTTCTTTTGGTCCAGTTTGACCATTTTTCATCATACCCTTTTAAAAGGTAACTGTAAACAATACTGTTATGATGTTCAAAAAATGGTGAAGAAAATTCAAAGTGTAAAGAATTCCAGCTACTGGCAATATTCGGTATAGCTTTACTGTTTTGCTTATGATTTTCATTAACATCGCCAAAATAACCTCCAAATAATAAGCTGTCAGACTTTCCAAAAGCCTTTACTGCTGTAACTTTTACTTGTATATTGTTGTTATTTTTTTGTTTATAATTTTCATAATTGATGTGGTAAAAACCTTTTTCTGCTCCAACAAAAACGTTCATGTTATTGTATGGATAGATATGTTCAAATCCTGTAACCATCTTTCCATCTAACTCCGGAAAATAAATAATTTCGGGTTTGGCAGAGGAATAATCTACTACTCCAAGATTCTTATTTTCAATAAACCAGATATTTCCTGATGAATCCTCTTTTAAATGCCGGATATTTTTTTGACCGAAAGTGCTTTTGAAATAATCACTCAATTCAAATTTATCAGTTGCCTGGTTGTATGCATATATCCCCTTTTCAGTAGCTACAACTATCCTGTTTTTTATTTTAAAAAGATGATTATTAAAAGATGAAGGCAGGCCGTTTTTGTCTGTGTAAATTTTTGATTTTGGATTATTGTCGTTGATATCAATTTTAAATACTCCTCTGTATGGGTGTGCCACCCAAATAATATTGTTGTTATCAATTGCTATAAACTGGGAAAACTCATAAAAATTGGATGTACTTTTTTTCGATACAAAATTATTATTCTCATATTTCAAAAAATCCAAACCATTTGAAGTTCCCGCAATAATTAAAGGTGAAGGAATAATATTATTAACTGGCAAAAACGACCAATAAGCTGCTTTGTTGCTGATAGGGATTGCAATACCATTATTAATCTGGAATGATCCATCATGATGGCCTAATAATAATTTTCCATTAATCTCTGATAAACCCCAGGCCGATCCTATTGTATTTGGCAGTGGTTTAAAATCTCCTTTAATAAAACTAAAATCTTTTTCTTTAGTAAGAGGTACCTTGTACAAGCCATTTGAAGTGCCTATATAAAGCATATTTTGAAACACTATTGAAGTATAACCCTCACCTTCATTAAGGTTTTCAGGATATATGTGTTTTATCTCATTATTGATAGCTATAAAATCAATTCCATTATCCAGGCCCAGCCATAAATTATGGTGCATATCTACAAAAAGATATAAGATATTATTAATCTGTAACCCTTCTTTTCTTGAAAGATTCTGAATAATTTCTCCTTTCTTATTAATAATATAGCAACCCTGGAGATTAGTTCCTACTGCAATCCAGTCATTAGTAATGGGTGTTGCTGTCAGGATCCTCTGATTTAGAAAAGGATTAATATTTTTAAATTCAAACTTTGATATTTTATTGCCGGCTAAAATGAAAAATCCTGAGTTAATAGTAGTGATAAACGTACTATCCTTCCCAAAGGGGAAAATAGTTGTAACCAAAAAACCTTTTGGAAAAACATTCTCTTTTATAAAAGGTTGCCAAAGACCGTTTTTAAATTCCAGCAAACCATTTTTAGAATCCTGTGCAATTAACAAGTTATTGCTTCTGCCCAGGAAATGCCATTCATTTATAGCGTGGTAAACATTGATAACATTATTACTAAATTGAAATATGACCTCTCTTGATCTGAAAAATATATCATTACCATATGAAATAGTTTGCCAGATTTCGCTGAAGGATCTGTTTTTTTCCGGCAACAAATTTTTTAAAGAAAAATAGGATAGTTTGCCATTATTATCAGGAGCAAAATATCCAAAATCAGCCTGGCTGCCAACATAAATTTTATTGTCACTTCCTATTGCTAAAGACCGGATAACCGTCTTATTAGGCAATGGATAAATTTTCCAATATGTACCATCAAAAGTTAGTAACCCTTCATAGTTTGCAAAGTACATAACACCATTCTTATCCTGAACTATACTACGGTTTTGAGTGCCTGCATTATAATTACTTTTTGTGTAATTGATTATATCCGGAATACCAATAGTATTTTGAGCGAAGGGCCTGGAAAAAGAAAATGTAATCACAAGCAATAGCAAGCATTTCTTCATAAATGAAGTTTATATGAAAATAAGAAAATTAATGCAGATTAAATTCAAAAAACAAAATGAAGTAGATTAGAAGTATTGGTTAACAAATCATCCATGCTTTTTTAATAAATGATGTAGAATTGATGTAGTACATTAAGTTATTTTAATACAAGTTATAGTAGTTTTATATCGCTCTTATCTTATTCTGTTTGTTGTTCCTCAGTTAAATTAAAAATTCAGAAAAATGAAAAAAAAATTAAACTCTTTATTTTTTTCAATCGCGTTATTATTAATAAGTTTTTCTGTTTTATCTCAAAAGATAGGAATTTTTGATGGGCATGGAGATGTAGGAAATAATGTAAAACCTGGATCAACTACCTACCTTACTGGAACGGGGCAGTATATAATCTCAGGTTCGGGATACAACATATGGGGCGACCATGATGAATTCCAGTTTGCATGGAAAAAAATGAAAGGCGATTTTATGGTTTATACCAAAGCTGAGTTCGTGGGGAGCTGGGTAGATTATCATAAAAAAGCAGGTTGGATGGTTCGCACAACGCTCGATGGTAAATCACCCCATGTTAATGCAGTTGTGCATGGTGATGGATTAACTTCTCTTCAGTTCCGTAGAACGTCAGGAGCTGTTACTGAAGAAATAAGATCAAAGCTTACCAAAGCGAATATTATTCAGTTAGAAAGAAAAGGAACTACCTATACTATGAGGGTAGCAAAATATGGTGAGCCATTTGTAACCGAGCAAGTTGCTGATATAAATCTTGGGGATGACGTATATGTCGGGCTGTTTGTAGGCTCTCATAATGCTGATGTATTAGAAACAGGAGTTTTCAGGGACGTTCGGATAACTGTACCTTTTAATGGTGAGGCAGATAACCGCACTCAAATGAAGTTAGGCAGTAATCTTGAGATTATGGAAGTAGCCACCGGTAACCGTGAAGTTATTTACACAGTGCCTTATTCAATCCAGGCGCCTAACTGGACAGTTGATGGGAAAAGCCTGATCTTTAATGGGAGCGATGGACTTATCTATAACTTTGATCTTAAAACCAAAACTCCGAAACTTGTTAATACAGGAAATGTAAAATCGAATAATAACGATCATGTTATTTCTTTTGATGGTAAAATGCTTGGCCTTAGCAGTTCGGTTAGGGATTTAGGCGGATCAATTATTTACACAGTCCCTATAACGGGTGGTACTCCAAAACAAATTACTCCTAAAGGCCCTTCTTATCTTCATGGTTGGTCGCCAGATGGAAATAATTTAGTGTTTTGCGGAGAAAGAAACGGGGAGTATGATGTTTATAAAGTGCCAGCAGACGGCGGCCCCGAAGTTAAGTTAACTACTGAAAAGGGTTTAGATGACGGCCCTGAGTATACCCCCGATGGAAATTATATTTACTTCAATTCTGTGCGTTCCGGCTTAATGCAGATATGGAAAATGAAACCTGATGGGAGTGAACAGGAACAGGTGACAAATGATGATTACAATAATTGGTTTGCTCACATTTCCCCTGATGGTAAGGGGATGGTATTTTTATCTTTCCTCAAAGAAGAAGTAGTGCCGGGGATGCATCCCCCTTATAAGCATGTTTATATCCGCTATTTGCCAATTAAAGGAGGAAGTCCAAAAGTGTTAGCTTATTTTTATGGCGGACAAGGTTCTATCAATACACCTTCATGGTCACCGGATAGTAAAAGGATCGCGTTTATAAGTAATTCCGACATGCAGGCTTTTACTCAAAAAAAGTAAAAATATATTATCTCTTAATAATTTAAATATCAATACATGAATTCAAGACGTGGTTTTCTTAAAAGCTCGGGTGCACTTGCTATAGGTTCAATTCTATTACCCAATCTTGCTGAAGCTTCAAAACGTAAACCAGTAAAACATTTAGGAGTACAATTATATACAGTTCGTAAAGAAATGCTTGCAGATAATATTGGAACCTTGAAAAAATTGGCCAGCCTCGGTTATAAAGAAATTGAATCTGCAGGAAGCCCGAAGGGGAATTATTATGGACTTAAGCCGGCAGAAATAAAAAAGGTAATCAGCGACCTCGGTATGAACCTGCGTAGTGGCCATGTACATTATGATGATAAATGGCAAAAGACAATTGATGAAGCTGCTGAAGCAGGGCAGAAATATGTAATAGTTTCCTCTATGCCTACTAAAGGACAAACGGTTGATAATTACCAACGTGTTGCCGAGTCGTTTAACAAAGCGGGAGAAGATTGTAAAAAATCAAATCTTTATTTTGGTTACCATAATCATGATTTTGAATTTGAAAAAGACAATGGAAAAATTTTATATGACATTCTTATAGAAAAAACTAACCCTGAGTTTGTGAACCTTGAATTGGATCTTGGATGGGTAATAGTAACAGGTAACGACCCATTACAATATTTTGAAAAATACCCCGGCCGTTTTCCGTTATGGCATCTGAAAGATATGGATATGAATAAAAAGCATAGTACCGAATTTGGCAAAGGTGGATTAGATATAAAGAAGATGCTCCAAAACTCAAAAAAATCAGGGATGAAATATTGTTTTGTTGAACAGGAGGAATATACTTCCACTCCATTTGAAAGCCTTGCATATAATTATGATTATCTAAAGAAACTTAAATATTAAGAAAACATTTTCAACACAGTTACTGATTAGTTTCTTTATGAATTACCTTTCCTTTATTTAATATCAAACAGCATTATCATGGACAGGCGTTCAAGTTTAAAAACATTATTTATCATTTCCACCGGTGCTGCGTTTTTGCCTTCATGCTTACAAGATGAAAAAAAGCCTTCTCTTGCTTTAAAAAATATTAAAATAACAGGCAATGAGGAGGAGCTTTTATCAGAGCTGTGTGAAACCATCATTCCAAAAACAGATACACCAGGAGCAAAAGATATTTCTGCACACCTCTTTGCATTAATGATGATTGATGATTGTAATCCTCCTGATAACCGTGATAAATTTGCTAAAGGATTCAAAGCATTTGAAGAATTTACTAAAAAGAAGTTTGACAAATCTTTCGTAAAATGTACACCGGCTGAAAGAAAAGAAATTTTGAAAACTATTGAAAGTAAACAAGGCATACCTGAAGACGTTGACTTTTTTTATAATGGAATAAAAAGATTAACTGTTCAGGCGTTTACTACATCAGAATATTATCTAACCAAAGTGCAGGTATATAAACTGGTGCCAGGCCGGTTTTATGGTTGCGTTCCTGTAAAAAAAGCAAGTTAATAAC
The DNA here is from genome assembly GCA_039922095.1 of Ginsengibacter sp. Taxonomy (GTDB): domain Bacteria; phylum Bacteroidota; class Bacteroidia; order Chitinophagales; family Chitinophagaceae; genus Ginsengibacter. The sequence goes on from JBDSAQ010000072.1 coordinate 5,618, forward strand.
ACATGGGCGATAATAAGGAATCCCGAAATTTTGATGCCATTGTAATAGGCTCAGGAATGAGCGGTGGATGGGCAGCAAAAGAATTCAGTGAAAAAGGATTAAAAACATTGGTATTAGAAAGAGGAAGGGATGTAAAACATCTTACAGATTATCCCACTACAAATATGTATCCATGGGAGTTTAAACATCGTGGTGAAATTCCTCATGCTATTCGTGAAGCCAACCCGTCTATAAGCAGATGCTATGCATTTCGTGAAGACGCTATGCATTTTTTTGTAAAGGATACTGAACATCCATATGTGCAGGATAAGCCGTTCGACTGGATACGTGGTTACCAGGTTGGCGGAAGATCTATTATGTGGGCGAGGCAAACACAGCGTTGGAGCGATTATGATTTTGAAGGCCCTGCCCGGGATGGCTTTGCAGTTGATTGGCCTATACGCTATAAGGATATTGCACCGTGGTATAGTTATGTGGAAAAATTTGCAGGAATATCCGGCCATAAAGATGGGCTCGCTAATCTTCCTGATGGAGAATTTTTACCTCCCCTTGAATTAAGTTGTGTTGAAAATTATTTTAAAGATTTTATTACTAAAAATTATAAAGACAGAAATGTTATCTATGGCCGGTGCGCTCATTTAACAGAGCCCCAGCCAATTCATATTGAACAGGGCAGAGCTCAATGCCAGAACAGAAGCCTTTGCCAGCGTGGCTGTCCTTTTGGAGGGTATTTTAATTCCAACTCAACCACTATACCATGGGCCTTAAAAACGGGCAATATGACATTACGC
>JBDSAQ010000073.1:0-3584 GCA_039922095.1 Ginsengibacter sp.
ATTTGGTCCTTTACAAATGGATGACGCACATCAAGAAGAGTAAGAATTACTCTGCCTTTTGCAATATCATCTGCACCTGGCGTATAATCTGTTTGAAGCGCTGAGGCGTCCTCAAAAGTCCCCGTGCCATTGGTACTCCATCTATGCCTTGGCACATTTATGGCCTTACCTTTTAAATGGGCAACCTGGCCCTGCATTATAGTTTGATTTTTCCCTGCAGAAATATAAGGAAGCCTTTGTGAAGAAGCAAACAATATGGTTAAAGAGCAGAATAAGGTAAGTGTAAAATTTTTCATGAAATTCAATTTGATTTTAAATATCTAAAAGTATTGATCAGTATTAAATAAGTTGAAGGTTATATATGAATTCAATATTAAACAAGTTAGCATAGATTATTTATGAAAAAGAATTAAACATTAAATTAATTATAAGAAATAAATTAATTATAAGATAAGAATTCTTTTACATTAAAGAGGGCAGCAATATACAAAGCAATACAACAAAAGTATTAGAGAGATTGGGTACAAACATGGTTGGATAAATGAAATATGAACTGGAACCTTACTCTTCTCTTTCAACTGAAATAGTGCATTCACCTATTAAAGCGGCCACTGCTCCCACAGCAGCAAGTACGGGTAGCAATACAGCACCTACCACACCAACGGTTAAGGGAAATGACATTAGTTCTTTTCCCGTTTTATCATGGATCGAGATCTTTCTTACATTTCCTTCTGCAATCAGATCCTTTATTTTCTTTATCAGTTGCTCTCCCTGCAGGGTAAATGATTCTTTAAATGAATTTGACATAGTTGCCAGGTTTAAATTTATTTTAAAATACGAAACTTGTAATATCCAATCAAAACTTATCCAACGCCTGAAGAATATCATTAAGTATATCATCTGTATGTTCAAGGCCAACAGAAATTCTAATAAGACCTGGTGTTATATTTACCTGCTGCCTTTCTTTTTCAGTAAGCTTTCCATGAGTAGTGCTGGCGGGATGTGAGGCTATGCTCCTGGTATCGCCAAGGTTAGCGGTTAATGATAGCATTTGTAAATTATTCAAAAATGAACGGCCACTTTCTATCCCTCCTTTTAATTCAAAACATACCATACCCCCGCCATTTTTCATTTGCTTAATGGCTATACTGTGTTGAGGATGGCTTTTTAAAAACGGATATTTTAGCCATGATATTTTTGAATGACCTTCTAATGCTATTGCTATTGTAAGAGCATTTTTTGCATGCCTTTCCATACGCACATCAAGGGTTTCAAGGCTTTTACTTAATACCCATGCATTAAATGGAGACATAGAAGGGCCGGTATTTCTGCAAAACAAATAAATATCTTTTATCAAATCTTTATTGCCAACAATTACACCACCCAAAACTCTACCCTGGCCATCTATCCATTTAGTTGCGGAATGCAATACAAGGTGAGCTCCAAAATCAATTGGCCTTTGACACAAAGGGGTGGCAAAACAATTATCAACATTCAAAATTATATTATGCTTTTTTGCCAATGCGCTTACAAACTCCAGGTCAATTATATCAAGGCCAGGATTTGTAGGCGTTTCCAGGTAGATCATTTTTGTATTTGGCCTTATTGCTGCTTCCCATTCTTCCGGTTTATCAGCACTGACATAGCTGCATTCAATTCCATAATTAGGTAAATATTTTTGAATGATATTATGTGTACTTCCAAAAACTGCGCTGCAGGATAAGAGATGGTCTCCTTTTTTTAATAAAGCCATAAAGCTGCCAAATACTGCACTCATGCCTGTTGCAGTAGCAACTCCGGCTTCGGCGCCTTCCAGTTCAACCATCTTGGTTATAAATTCATTTACATTAGGATTGCTGAAACGGCTGTAAATATTATCATCTGTCTCATCAGCAAACGCTGCTCTCATATCTTCATCATTATCAAAACAAAAGCTGCTTGTAATAAAAAGCGGAGTGGAATGCTCCATTTCATTTGTTCTGCGGGTTTGAGTTCTTATAGCTTTTGTTATAGTGTGCTGCATTACATTTTTTTATTGGTGTAAGTATGTATTAAGTTTTGGAAAACCAGGAAGAAAAATTCAATCTTTTATAAATTTAATTGCCGTTTATTTTCATTTGCCAGGTGAGTTTTGTACCAGAGCGGCGCAGGGTTTCAGCAACTGAGCAATATTTGTCAATGGATAAGGCACATGCCCTGCTGGCTTTATCTGCATCAACATTTCCGGTAAACTCAAAGATCACATGTACAGATTCCCACAAGGAAGGCTCTTTATCTTTTTCTCTTTTACCTGTTATTATCATTGAAAAGTTTTCAACTGTAATGCGTTGCTTTTTTAAAATAGAAATGATATCAATGCCACTGCACCCGCCAAGCCCCATTAAAAGCATTTGCATTGGCCTAACCCCAAAATCAGTACCGCCGGTTTCTGCACTTGTATCAAGTCTTGCCAAATGGCCGTTAGCATCTTTAGCTTCAAATCCAAACTCACCTTCAACTCTTTTTACATGTATAGTTACCATTTTATTTCAGTTTGAGCAAAGGTATTACTCAGGCGTTAGTTACAACAAGGAAAATTTTTGCGAAGAAAATTTCTGGAAAGCAATATTTTCTTATTCATGAGAAGAGCAGTCTTACAATGGCTGATGAGCCTTTGCAGTGCTGTATTGCTGACATGGGTAAATTAATATCCCCAGGCTTTCATTATTTTAAGGTCTTCTTCTACACATTCTATTGGCGTTTTGCCCTGGTAAGATTCCTGTTCAATAATGAAATGTTTTGTTCCACCTATTTTACGAGCCAGGTCAGTTACCTGTTTTGTATTAATAACACCTTTACCGAGGATAGTACTTTCATATTCATGCGTTGCCTTTGGTACAGCAGCTTTGATCTCATCTTTCACATGCAGCAATTCAAATCTCCCAGGGTATTTAGTTAAAACTTCAGTTGCATCCCCGCCGCCATTGATCATATTGCCGATATCAAGTTGCTGCGCTACCAGGGCGGGATCTGTGTGCTGAAGAATGATGTCATAAAGTTTCTGATTATTAAGCGAATCTTTAAATTCAAAATCATGATTATGATACCCGTATTTCATCCCGGACTTTTTGCATAGCTCGCCACTTTTATTAAATAAATCGAGAAACCCGAGCAAGTCATCATAATTTTTTCTGAGGCTTTCATCAAGCCAGGGGCTTATAACGTAGTGCTGACCTAAAACGGCCGCATCTTCAATGGTGTATTTCCATTTATCTGTAAAGTCTTTAGTAGAGGGATTCCAATGCTGTGAATTCAATACTGTATGGCCACTGGGCATTTTTAAACCCAGGTCGTCCAGTATTTTTTTAAATTCTAAAGGAGAGTAGCCATACAATTTACGGTCAACGTAGTTGGCATGCTCTACATTTTTATAACCCATTTTGGCTAACTGCTTTAATGTTTCGAGTGGGGCGCTCTTCATCTCATCCCGAACACAATAGAGTTGTAAGCCTGTTATTCCTTTCCTTCTTTTATATGCAAAGATTTCGTTTGGAAAAGCAAGGGTACTGCTTAAAGCAAGTGTGCTATTAACTAAAAAGGTTCTT
>JBDSAQ010000074.1:0-6553 GCA_039922095.1 Ginsengibacter sp.
TTGTCAAAAACCATTTCATGTTGCCTTTAAACTTAGGCTCTGATGTAAATCGAGTAAAAACCGCTTCCGTATCATTTAGCGTATCAGTTATGCAACCATTTGTCTTGTCCCAAACTTGAGCCGTCAAAAAACTGTGAACAAACACGATTAGTAATATGGTGAGATTTACTTTTTTCAAAATGAAGGTTGTTGGTCTGTCGGCCGTCGGTTTGCGTACAACGCAACGATTAACGTTATAAGGCAAAATTACAATTTTTTACTTTTTTGATTTACAGCATTTATCCATTGCGTTTTTTAAATTAACCGTTGCGTTAATCATCCTACGTTATTTTTCAAACTGGTACAGATGTTAGGCACCAAAAAAAATTGCTTAATAAAGCTGCTAAATAATCGGATGCACAAGAGTAATTCTCTGGTCAGGAAATATAAATAGTTTTTAAAAGCTATATTATAATCGCCTGACCTGATTCAATCTTAAAACCTCACCAGCAATTTAAAATTTAAAAGTCGCGGCGTAAGCCTGTTAGGTATGCTGAAAGTATTGTTGGCAAAATCTTTAATAAGCTGGTAAGATATTGTGTTGGCACGGTCAATTAAATTAAATACTTCAAGGCTGGCCCAAATGTTTTCAAATGCCCGGAACGGGCTGTGGCTGCGGCGCAGGGAGCGTTCGCTTAGTAGCAATGCACTAAAGCCAAGGTCAACCCTGAAGTATGGTTCAATGATAAGCCCGTTACGATACTTTATACTGTTGGGAATATTATAACTCATGTTACTGCCATAGATCATGTTGAGATGAACCCTGAAATTTTTATCTGTAGTTAAATAATCCTGCAAAAATAAACCGAGGGTTAGCAGCCTGTCGCTCGGGCGGCGCACATATCCAACGGTAGTTTTTATACTATCCGTTTTAACCTGGTCGGCGCTTTGTGCAGTAATAAATTCACCCGCTGTATTTTTATAGCGATAATAAAAATCATTATTAAGATCTTCCCTTGTACGCATTAGCCCTATGCTGAGCCAGCTTTCGGCATCTTTAACCAATTCAGTAAACAGGCGCATTTCAACCCCTGTGGCATAAGCTTTGGCGGTATTAGTACCAAAGTAACGTATGCGCACATTGTCAATATCATAAGGCACCACATCAGATAATGATTTATAATAAACCTCTGTGGTTAGCCTGTATGGGCTTGTCCCTTTTTTAAAATTATAATCAACCCCTGCCACCAGTTGATAGCTTTTCTGGCTTTTAAGATCAGGATTAATAACACCATTGTATCTCCTAAGCTCACGGTAGAATGGAGGCTGGTTGTATATCCCTGCTGCTGCTTTAATTACTACATCTCTTTGCCAGTTTGGTTTGTAGCTTACCTGGGCACGGGGGCTTATAATAAATTCTTTATTTAAAGAGTTATAATTAAAGCGTACACCAATTTGCAAAGTAATATCTCTCAGGCTATCACCAAGGCGGATATTATCCTGAAGATAACCGCTGTATTTATTTATGTTGAGCGATGCAGTTGACTTTAGTACTTTATTAAGAGTGATAACATTTGGATTAAAGGGTATTGAATAACCGGCGCTGTCTTGAAATTCCCATTCGTTTAATTTATCATTAATGATGGTATTATCAACTCCTGCACCCCATTGTATAAAATGTTTTCCTTTATCAAGGCTTCCTTTATGACTGATATTCCAAACTCCAATAGTAAGTGTATTCCTGGCAAAATTTTGAAAAACTCCTGCGCCTAACGGGTTTACGATCTGGCCGAATGTAGATTTACTTTTATCAAAATCCCGCTCACCAAACAGGTAAGCCCCGGCTATATCGTAGTTTTCATTTTCATTATCTTCAAAACGGCTTAACATCCACTTTAGCCGTAGGTTTTTATTGGGCTGATGAATAGCACTAAGGCCAACAAGGTTTGTGTTATAATTATCTTTTTCCTGTCCTTCAAAAAAGATATCAAGCCCAATGTTAGCAGTAAATAAGGGAGAAAAAACAGCAGTGGATTTTTGTGCAGATTCTGGTATTAATAAAAATTTTGTTCCTGATAAAATGCCCAGTAATTCTAACTGGAATTTTTGATTTATGTTATAGGTAAAGTAGGCCTGCAAATCGGAAGATGATGGAATATAGTTGCCTTTTGTTTCCTGGCTTGCTAATAAATTCCTATTAGTGCGGTTGCGAACACCCAAAAGATAAGTAAATTTTTCCTGCTTTGCAGAACCTTCAAAATGAAAACCCTGTTCAAGTAAACTTATATAAGCTGATCCGCCGAATGTCCTTGGTTTTTTATATTGTATATCCAGTACACTGCTTATTTTATCGCCATACTTAGCCTGGAAGCCGCCATTATAAAAATTAATATTCCGGGCTAATTCCGGATTTATGAAACTCAAACCTTCCTGCTGCCCGTTGCTGACAAGATATGGCCTGAAAATTTCAAAATCATTTATATAAATTAAGTTCTCATCATAATTGCCACCGCGTACATTATACTGGGAAGTCAATTCATTATTGCTACCGACTAATGTTTTAATAAGCCCCTCAATTCCGCCGACAGTGCTGGGCAGTATCAGTGCATTTTTTGGATTTATTTTAGTAAGGCCGGTTTCTCTTCTTTCCGTTTCATCCTGTATCACTACAGTTTCTAATACCTTTCCCCTGCGCTCAAGCTTAACTGTAACGTTCTCTGTTTCTTTCTCACTTAAATAAAAATTTCGCTGTTCATCCCTATAGCCGGAAAAAGTAAATACTAATGCAAATGCTTTATTTGCAGGAACATTAATTCTAAATGTGCCTGTGTCATTAGTTAGTGTACCTGTTTGTTTACCTAAAATTGTTACTGTAACATTTTTTAATGGATTTTCATTTTCATCAATAACTTTCCCGCTTATGTATGCCGGTTGTTTTTGGGCGATGATAACTGATGAGAGTAATAGGATGGAAATGGATAAGCAAAATCTCATGAGGTGAAGATAATAATATTGTCTGAGCCCGATTGGGAGAAGAAAAGATTTTAGGAATTTAGTCTATCGCTTAAAAAGTATCATATTAAGTTAATAGTTGTTCAGTTCAGAAAGTATTATAATATTCTCATCTAAAAATATTTTCATGCACTCAGGCAGATAAGAATTGTTCAGCGGCTAATTCAATAACAGATTCAGCCTGTTCTCTTGTAACCGTGGGAAAGCCGTTTAAAAATTCATCTAAAGATTCTTCTTCGAGAGAATCAAACATTGTTTTAATGGTCACCCTTGTTCCTTAAAAATTGGTGCTCCGCCCGCAATACCAGGGTTTACTTCAATGTATTGAGTTGCTTTCATGTAATAAGTTAGCTGATTTTTTTACCGCGGTAAAGCATTAAGAAATGGATTTGAATTTTTTAATAGCAACCCTGGGATCTGCTGCCTTAAATACAGCGCTTCCGGCAACTAATACATCGGCGCCGGCATCAACTATCTGTTGAGCATTGTCCAGTGAAACTCCGCCATCTACTTCAATCTTTACTTTTAATCCGCCATTATCAATCAATTTTCGTAGTTGTTTTATTTTTTCAATAGAATGAGGAATAAAAGTTTGGCCGCCATAGCCCGGGTTAACGCTCATCACACAAACAAGATCAATATCTGCCAGAATATCTTTTAAAAAATCTACAGGCGTATGTGGGTTAATAGCAACCCCGGCCTGCATGTTATGCATTTTTATTAGTTGTATGTTGCGATGAAGATTATTACAGGCTTCAATATGAATAGTTAGAATATCAGCTCCGGCATTTTTAAATGCCTCAATATATTTTTCAGGTTCTAATATCATAAGATGCACATCACAAACCTTATTGGTAATTGTTGTGACTTGCTCAATAACGGGAAATCCAAAACTAATATTTGGTACAAATCTCCCATCCATTACATCAAGATGAAGCCAGTCGGCTTCGCTTTCATTAAACATGATGCAATCTTCCTCGAGCTTTAAAAAATTTGCTGCTAACAATGATGGCGCAAGAATAGGCATATTGAATTTAGGTTTAGGTATTAGAGTAATAACAGTATGGCAGTAGTTTTTTTATGAAGGTAAAACAAAAGATGTTGCGAAGGCCTGGCAGGTTAATGTTTTCACTTTTAGTAAGATTTATAAGCCATCAATTCTATTTACTTTTGCAGTATATAATTTTTATTATGCAAATTCTCACATCCCCTGCACCGGTAAATTTTACAGAAGGTGCATTAAGCGAAATAAAAAGATTGATGAATGAACCTGGCTTTGACCACACAAAACTTCTCAGGGTAGGCGTAAAAGGTGGTGGCTGCTCAGGAATGACGTATATACTTGACTTTGAAAATCAATCAGACAAAGATGAATTTTTTGAAGTAGATGGAGTTCCGTTTATTTTGAATCCGGCCCACGCAATCTATCTGGCGGGCATGCAAATACATTGGGAAGGGGGTTTAAATTCCAGGGGATTTACTTTTACGAATCCTAATGCCAGTAAAACGTGTGGCTGCGGAACAAGCTTTGCAGTGTAATTTTTTTTCTTAATTTTTTTTATGAATATTGATCAGTATAAAAATTCTATCAGGAAAATTGTTGACTCTACTAATAACGAATCGCTCTTGATTCATTGGGAAAAACAATTACAATGGGATATTGAACATTTAAACGAAATAAACCTGTCAGAGCAGGAATGGAACTTAGTACAGGAGGGATTGGCAGATTATGAGAATGGAAATGTTATATCTCTTGAGGAATTTATTAATAAAAGATAATGCCAGCGCTGAGTATCGTTTTAGCACGGGAGGCTGATAAGGATGAAATACATATCTACCAGTATATAACTGAAACTTTTGGCGAGGTATATGCGAATAAGTTTAGAGGTAAATTGATTGACTTATTTCATACCCTTGCGAACCAACCATTCATAGGAAGGCCTGCTAAAAATGATACATAGTTACGGGTGATTATTATTAACAAACAAAACAAAATAGTTTACAAAATCACCGAAAATAATATTGTCATCATTTGTATATTAAATACCAAAACAGGTACATCCAAAAATTTTTGATTTATTAAGGCTTTAATCTTTTAAACAGCTAAGCAATTTATCAATATCATTATCATCGTTATACAAATGGGGCGAAACACGTATTGATGTTCCTCTGAAACTTATTACAACTTTATTATTTTGCAATTCCTCCTTCAGGCCTTTAATATTTACTTTATCTAATGGCATGCTTATAATGTGTCCCACACTTTCAGTGTTATCACGAAAAATTCCTATTTCCTTTTTGTAATAAACAATGCGATCGGTAAGTTTTTTTAGTTCTTTTTGTATTGTACTGATTTCCCAGTTAATGATTTGCTCCAACGCGGCTATTGCCATAGGTAATGAATTAATCTGGGAAAATTCACACATGTCAAATTTTCTTGCTCCATTTCTATATCCACTAACATAACTTGTTAATGCTGAAAAATCTTCACTGCCTTTCTTTGTCATCCATGAGTATTCCAAAGGTTCCCCAGCTTGCTGCCACTTTTTTGAAACATACATATAGCTTAAACTATAAGGCCCTAATAGCCATTTATATCCCACCGATACTGCAAAATCAGGCTGAATGTTTTCAATATCAATTGGTAAAACTCCAAGCGATTGGCTCAGGTCCAATACAAGGTAGGCGCCTGCACTTCTTGCAGCATCGCTGATCTTTTGCAGGTCAATCCATATACCATCTATCCAGTGGCAGTTGGGAATTGCAATGATCCCTGTACTGCTATTTATCTTTTCTAAAATACTTTCAGTAAGTGTTTGTTTATTGTTTTTTTTAATAGTTACAATTTGTAAATTTTGTTGAACAGCCAGGTTTTCCCACACATAATAGTTAGAAGGAAACTGGTCTTCAAGAACTATAATTTCTTTACCTGCCGGAAGCTTAAAATTTTTTGCTGCAACTGCAAGCCCATAACTTGCCGATGGAATAATTGCAATGTTATCATAACCTGTTTTAAATATTTTAGCAGCCAGGCCTCTCAGCTTTTCTGCATCTGTAAACCAGTCCTCAGAAGAAAGATTCCATGGTGCTGCTCTTGTGCTCAGCGCCTGCAAGCCTGCTTCCTTAACGGATTTAAGCATGGGAGACATATTTGCACAGTTCAAATAAGTTAGCCCATCTTCAAGTATAAATAAATCCTTGTAGCTATTAATCATGCGATCTTTCCATTTTCAAATCTGTATCGTTTGCCAGTTGAAATATAGTAAATATATGATGGGCTTCATGCAGAAGAAAGAATTCCAGCCATTGTATAATATTCAAAGGGCCAAACTTTATGTGAACACCAATTCTACCCAGATCTTTTTCCGATAAACTATAAATAAGCGAAGCAAGTTTTGTTCTCTGTTGATACATACAGTTTAATAAATCTTCATCACTTCTATTTTTAAATGCCTCAAACCCGGGATCCTGCTCTGGTACATACCGCTCAAAATAAGGCGCATCTTCATTCAATATTTTTTCTATTCTTTCGGTAAAGGTTATTTGATATTTTGCAAGATGA
>JBDSAQ010000075.1:0-6191 GCA_039922095.1 Ginsengibacter sp.
TCTTGTTACAGACCTGTTTCCGAATGATAAGTTAGATGTCCAGTCCGGAGTATTAAACCCTGTAATAAATAAATCAGGAGTAGAAATACCCTTGATCTTATTGTAATTTAAGTTACCTGAAAGAGTAAAGGTTTTATAAAAATTATAAGTGAGGCCAAGAGAAGAGCCATAAGTTGTGTACTTATTCTTAGCATTAGTGTACACCCTGTAACGCTCCTGTCCCTTACTTGCTCTATTAATTCCACTTGCAGGTTGTGCATCCCTGTTCCTGTCAATCATTGCGATCACTGATGCATCAGAACCTATGGTTTCGCCTATTGGCACAAATACCTGTACCTGGCAAAGAAAGCCATCATATATATTAGCGTAGGCATCAAAATCAATAAATACTTTATTATCAAATAAAACACTTTTATAACCAACTTCAAAAGAGTTGATCCCTTCAGGGCGGCCATCAGGCAGATCCCCGGCTTTTAATAAACCCCTGTTTGCTAACGCTGCTGAATCCGTATTACCAGCTTGTTTTACGGCAGCATTAAATACAGCTACTGATGATTGAGTATAACTGTTATCGCGATATCCCAGGCCCTCATTAATGATGGGTAGGATTCCAACACGCTTCACCCTTCCATTATTGACATAAGACAGCGCTTCGAATAATGCAGGAAAACGATACCCCTGTTGAAATGTAAATCTGAAATTATGCCTGTCATTAACTGTGTAAACTGCGGCCAGGCGTGGAGTTAGTTTGGTAGTAAATTCAGGATTGTAATCTGCACGTAATGAACCCCACAACTTTAATTTTTCATTGAACAATGTTTTGGTTAATTGTACAAACCCCCCAAATTTTTTGTAGTAAGTATTGCTGCCAAAGCTGCCATCTGCCAAGGGCAAATTTCTATCTGCGATGGATCGTTTAAAATCAACAAAGTTATTCCCGTCAGGGATTAATTCATACACACGTGCATCGCCGCCAACTAATAAGTTGAAATATTTTACTTGTTTGGTAAGATCAAACTGCCCTTCAATATGGTATAAATTGCTTTTTTGAATTAATGCTGCTCCACCCGTTAGGGGTGCATTTGGTATCAGGCCTGACTTTATATCCCAGTTATTTATGCGGATTATAGAATCTCTTACTGTATTAAATCTTGCTGTACCAGGAATTACTCTGCCTGCATCAGCCTGCTCACGGGCATACTGTGTTGCTTCCGCCAGTGTAGAAGAACGGAGTGTAGTATCCCCCTGGGCTATTACATAATCATTTAAGGCAGCTTTATATTTTGCACTCCATACACTACCACTTCCCCCTGAATAAAGATCTAAATTATCAGCGAGAGGTTTTACGTTATAAGAATCTCCTGAATTTTCGCTTGAGGTATAGGCCTTAATAGTAAAGCTGTTGCCCTTTAATTCCAGCTGGTGGTTTTGCACAACTACATTATCAAGTTTAATTTTATTTCCTCTTTGAAAAACACCATCCATTTTACCAACACGGTAAGAATAAGTTAATTCAGTGGACTGAGTAAATTTATAATGTAAGGCAGCATCAAATTTTAAATTATCAACTTTTGGATCAACAAGATCTTTTTCCCAATAACCGGTACGGCCCACCGTAAGTGTTCTGTTTGCTTCTCCATCAATTTTTAAACCCAAAATTGAAACCGTATTACTTCCTGCCAACGCATCATCGCCATATTTATTCCATCCGTCAAAAACTATATTGTTATCTCCGTTTAAAACAGGGTACGAAGGATTTGCTGTGATCCTGTTATTTGGGTTTTGATCTAACCTCGTGTCTGATATCCAGTCTGTTCCCTGTAAATAGCTGGCATTTATTTTAAAAGCAAATTTGTTATTAAAGGCTTTGGCATAGCGGATTGCAGTCTCAGTTAATAACCTTGGAGAATGATCAATGCCATCTACATGGTTTACACCGGTACGTTGAAAAACGCTTAATCCCTGTGATGTAAAAGGATTTTTAGTAATAAGATTTGACATTCCGTTAATGGCGTTCATACCATATAATGCGGAAGCGGCGCCGGGTGTTATTTCAATGCTTTGTATATCAAGTTCAGTAGGTCCGATAGCATTGCCAAGAGGCACACCTAATGTTGCAGCCTGCATATCTATACCATCCACCAGTTGCATAAAACGAAAATTGTTTGGTATATTAAAACCGCGGGTATTAGGAACTTTAAAAGTGATAGAAGAAGTGGTTAATTGAACACCTTTCACATTGCCCAAAGCATCATAAAAAGATGCAGCAGGTGTTTCTTTTAATGCCCTTATATCCAGTTTTTCAATACTAACGGGTGATCTTAATATTTTTTCTGATGTACGACTGGCAGTAACTACAACCTCGTTTGCAAGAAACGTCTGACTGGTTAACTGAATGGCCAGTTTAGAATTCAGGTTCTTTATTTCTATTTCCTGCGGAGAAAATCCAACTGAAGTAATGACTACTTTAAATGGAAATTTTTGGTTGATCACTAAAGAAAATCTGCCAGTTGAATCCGTAATGCTTCCCTTGGTTGCGCCTTTTACTGATATGCTCACTGAAGGTAGGCCTTCATGATTTTCACCTACTACACGCCCACTTAGTATAGCACTTCCGTTTAGCTGGGCTGCAACTATACCTGGTATTAAAAATAATAATCCTAATAACTTTTTCATGTTTAATTTTTCGATAATTCTTTGATACAATATGGTTGGTAAATTATAAATTGCCTTTACTACACAGCAGTGTTAGGCATAGTGATGGTGAAACAACATCGGTAGTTTAAAAATTCCGGCATCCTGATTTTTTGGATAGACATCTATACAGATATTATATTTAAAGAATAGCCCTATTACGTAAGAATAATAGTGTTTGTATTAATGAATTGCAAACATAATAAAACTCTATCAATTTAGTAGACTAATAGAAATATTTTTTATTCCATACAAATAATAGTATCAAAAAGTTTTTGAAAATGTAGTGAAATGCTTACACCAATTGCTTCCGCATTGTATAATCACCAAAGGATTCATTTACATTCCTTTCGTTTTTAAAGGAAGCAAATAACCCATCGAGCTCTGATAAAATTTCGGGCTCTTCAAGGCTTTCCTTATAAATTTTATTAAGCCTGTATCCTTCCTGATCTCCGCCTAATTGCAAATTATATTTGCCTGGTGCTGTGCCAACAAATCCTATTTCTGCAATGTAAGATCTTGCGCAACCATTAGGGCAACCTGTCATCCTGATAATTATTTCTTCATCACTCAAATCATATTTATTAAGCAATGACTCTATTTTAGTAAGGAGAGAAGGCATGTAACGCTGTGCTTCTGCAAGGGCAAGCGGACATGTGGGCAAAGCAACACAGGCCATTGAATTTTTACGAATTGCTGATGCGCTATCAGTATGCTTAATGATCTTAAACCATTCCAATATTTGGTTGATACTTTCTTTATCGGCTTCATTTATATCACTTATAATAACATTTTGATTTGTGGTAAAGCGGAATGTCACCTTCCCTGTTTTTGCCACTTCAAGCATTGCTGATTTTAAAGCAACATGTTCATCATCCGTTATTCTCCCGTTTTCTACAAACACTGTGTAATACCATAAGCCTTGTTCATTTTGCTGCCAGCCATAATAATCAGTACGCTGTGTAAAGCTATATGGTCTTGGTTCTTCAAGCTTAAAGCCTATACGTTCCTCAACTTTCATTTTATAACTTTCCACTCCCAATACATCTACGGTATATTTAAGGCGTGCAAGCTTTCGATCACTTCTATTGCCATAATCCCGTTGAACTGTAAGTATCTCGTATATAGCTTTTAATGTTTTTTCTTCACTGCCGGTAAAACCAATTACGGTTGCTAACCTTGCATAGGTTTCAGGATTACCATGAGTTGTTGATAAGCCACCACCTATCGCAATATTAAATCCTTGCAGTTTATTATTCTCAATTACAGCGATTAAACCAATATCATTTCCAAATACATCTACATCATTATTTGGTGGAATCGCAATAGCAATTTTGAATTTTCGGGGCATGTACCTATCCTGGTATAGCGGATCTTCCTCATCTTTTTTATCAAGTATCTTTTCTTCGCCAAGCCATATCTCATAATATGCCCTTGTTTTAGGCATCAGGAGTTTACTTATTTTATCTGCGTAAGCGAAAACCTCTTCATGAACAGGTGATTGTTTTGGATTAGCGCTGCACAAAACGTTGCGGTTTATATCCCCGCAGGTTGCTATTGAATCTAATTTTGCTTTATTAAAAGCCTGTATGGTCGGTCTTATCTTAGATTTTAAAATTCCATGTAATTGTATAGTCTGGCGTGTAGTAATCTTTATAACACCCGTTGAATTCTCGCCGGCAATTTCATGCATTGCGATCCATTGTTGTGCCGTTAAAAAACCGCCTGGCAAACGAAGGCGTATCATAAAAGAGAACAAACGATCTAATTTTTTTTCCGCTCTTTCTTCACGGCGATCACGATCATCCTGCTGATACATTCCATGAAATTTTATCAGTGCCTGGTCATCTTCACGTATGGCGCCGGTAATTTCATCTTTTAAACTTTCAACAATAGTTCCACGTAAACTATCACTTTGTGTTTTGATCTTTTCTATTGATGATAAAGGTAGCCCCCTATCCCCTGCAGGAGGATTGATGGAAACTTTGTTATTGGTTGATTCTTCTGTCATTTGATTTTGTTTTGACCTCACCCTAACCCTCTCCAAAGGAGAGGGAATTGAGCCCCCTTTAGGGGGTTTGGGGGTTTAATACACATCCTTCACGTATCTGCCATCTTCCTTCATATCATCAAGATATTTTATTGCTTCTTCTTTTGAACGTTCACCGAACTCTTCAATTATCTGCAATAAAGTATTTTCAACATCCACACTCATAGGCTCTTTGGTGCCGCATACATACACGTAGCTTTCTGCCTGCAGCCATTCAAAAAATTCAGCGCCATGCTGCAACATTTTATGTTGTACATAAATTTTTTCCTGCTGATCTCTTGAGAAGGCAAGATTTACTTTTGTGAGTGACCCGGTTTCAAACCAATTTTGTATTTCAGTCTGGTAAAGAAAATCTGTTACAAAATGTTGTTCACCAAAAAATAACCAGCTCTTACCCGTTGCGCCAGTAGCATCCCTTTCAGCAATGAAAGAACGAAATGGTGCTATACCGGTTCCGGGACCTATCATAATAATATTTTTGTCTTCTTCAGGTAAGCGGAATTGATTGTTTGGATGCACGTAAAATTTGAGTTCGTTATTTGCAGTAAGATCAGATAGAAAATCAGAGGCTAAACCAAACATGGTTTCTTCATTTACTTTAAAAGTATTTTTTGCAACAGTTATATGCACTTCGCCGGAATGTGCTTCGGGAGAAGATGCTATTGAATATAATCTTGGTGTGATCGGTTCTAATATTTTAATAATTTCTAAAAATTGTTTAGCATCTTTTACAGGATAAATTTTTAAGAGATCCAGGAGATCAATTCTTGCTGCAGGAATATTTTGCTGCACAACTGATGCATAATGTTTTACTACACGCTCAGGGAGATATACGATGTTTAATTTTTTATGGAGCAGATCATAAATAGAAATCAGATCATCTTTATAATCAATATTTGTATCCGGTTCAACACCTGTTAGTGCAATGATATTCTCAATAATATGTTTATTATTTTCAGGAACAATCCCAATGGAATCTCCTGGTTTATACCCCACATCATCGGCAGAAATTTCTATGTGATAAGTTTCTTTATTGCTTCCTCTGTCATTTAAATTAATGTGAGACAAGAGAGAGCCGGTATAAGTTTTTTTACCAGATGATTTTTTTGCAATCACTTTAGTTGAAACAGATGTTGAGCTGTCCGGGTTATCGTTTAAAGCCTTAAACACCTGTGAAAACCATTCATCTGCATCTTCAGTAAAATCCACATCACACTTTTGCAAAGGTGCGATGCGCTTACCTCCGAGGCTATTGAGCTGAGCATCTACATCTTCGCCGGTTTTGCAAAACAGGGGATAGGATGTATCCCCTAATGCAAGCACGCTATATTTTAGTTTTTCAAGTTTAAATCCGTTTTGATGCACATGGTCATAGAACTTTTTGGCTGCTGCCGGCGGTTCTCCATCGCCATGTGTACTAATGATGGTTAAAAAATATTCTTCTTTT
>JBDSAQ010000076.1:0-4541 GCA_039922095.1 Ginsengibacter sp.
AAAACGTCACTGATATTAATAAGTGCAGGGGCAGTGAGAGTATCTTTTAAGAACGGTAAAATACCCGGGAAAAGATCCGCAGCCAGCGGCAGGCTATCAGTTATATTGCTTATAAAAGAATAAGACACGGCTGTATCAGGATGAGACCGGAGAAGCAGGTTTTTAAGATCAGCAAAATTTTCTTTTGTTTTGTATTCACTTATAATATCCAGCAATAGATCTCTTATTTTCTTATCCGTAACAAGCAGGTATTTTTCTTTGGCTACTTTTAATGATGAACTGTCTTTTATATTTATTATTACCCGTGCCATTTCATCATTCATAGTTTTATAATAATCACTATCGCCTGTATATTTTTTTAACAATGCTTCATACAATAAAGGAAGATCGCTTACCTCAAAATTTGCATTGCCAAGGGCCTGCCGTGCACCGGCTCTTATTACAGAATCTTTATCAGAAAGATCATTAACCAATTGAATTGCCTTTGATATAAATACAGCAGAAGGTGGCGGGGGCTGGTTAAATCTAAAGTCATCGAAAAATTTATTTATGTTGATATTGTTTATATCCTGTTCTGGTTGCACAGTAATCAAAACATAGATAGAGTCACCATAAAGTAACACCCTTTTTCGCTTAACATTTAACGAGGTATTCTGTCGTAATTGAAGTTCAATACCTTTAATATTTCCATTGGTAACTGACCGCTGTGATAAAACTGTATCATTATAGCTTATATAGGTTTTTTGTATAGCGCTCCAAAATGCACTATCGCTTTTTTGCCAGAAATATTTGCCTAACCCGGAAACAATAACATCGTAGTTATTACCGAGGGAACTATCATAAGCTCCGTATTTTTTTGAATAGGAATAATCACCGCTATCGCTTAAAGCATAATTAATGTTATCCGGAACCCAGGCCGTAATAGCTCCATCTTCAGAAGATTGTTGTTTCCAGTTAGCAGGTGAGGAATCGAATATCTTAAATGAGCTGAAAAACCGGCCTACACCAGGATTGGGTTTGCTGGTATCATACATTACCAGCAATGCATACCAGCGGTTGCCTCTTAACTCATAGTAGGCCCTTGTAAATATATTCGCTTTAGTCATAAGCCCTTCTATCTTGAATATCCTGTTTTTGTCTCCCCGGTAAATACTATCAAATGTAACTGCGGAGAATTTTGCTTTAACGTCTTTTTCAATGTTACTAAAAGCGGTGCTATCATCTTCAATAAAGTATCCCGGAGCAGCCCGGTTTACACCAAAAAAATAATAGGCCCCTGTTTGGTTATCAAAGTTTACCATCAGATGAGATTTGATAGAAGCATCTTTAGCCGCAGAACTTATAAGATCATTACCAGATTGAGGTTTTGAAGGGAGATCAATTGTAAATAACCTGGCAGAATCTGTGTAAGTATAAACAACAGGCTTATCATTTTGTTTCTTTTCAAAAACCTGGTAAGACGAAAGAAATTTATCCAGATCCTTATCTGATTTCATATTTTTCTTTACAGCAAATCCCATGGCAATATAAATGATAGGATACTTGTATAGAATATAGCCATGCTTATAACCATCCTTATCGGTTCCTTCGAGTTCTCTTCCGCTAATACCATTAATTGTAATTTTTTTTGCCTTTTCAGGGTTTTTTTGTTTAAAAATGCTAACGGCAAAAAAATTGAGCATGCTATCAATTCTTTTTTGATCGTAAGGAGTAGTTATGGCCGTAACCATATAACCTGTGCTATTAAAAATATCAAAGTCCATTTTCATTTTAAGCACACCATACATATCAATATCACCGGGCTTGTCCGGCATATTGACTTTATAAAAACTATCCGGATCATTTACAGTTATCCATGGTATGATAGTCTCTTTTATTTTATACTCTGCTGGCTTTATTTTTTTTGAAGAAAACACAGGCTGTACGTCATACCCTTCTTTTTGAAGCAGATTTATTAAACCTTCTTTTCCCGGTAAATGTGCTGCTCCTACAGCAAATACCATATTGCGGATCTTGTTCAGGCTATCCATTCGCCTGGCCATTTTTATATTTCTCTTTATTAATATTTTATCTGTATAACCACTGTCGTAAGAGTTGGATATACTATCAATAGAATTGAGGTTACCATTTAAATAAAGCTTAATAAAACTATCTGCTTTTCCATTCATATCATCCTCCTCCCCATTAGCGATCTGCCTTATATCGGACTCATCTATGAGCTCATTCATTAATCCTTTCTGATCACCCATATCTTCAATACCCCCTGTCCACTTACCCTGCCGTCGTGCGATATCAAAAAGGTATGCATCCAAAAAGGTGGACATTTCTCCTTTTCTAAAACTTTCCTGAACCCATTTATTTTTTTCAATAAAAATATCCCTTGTAGTTATTTTATCTGCCGGCTTTTTCAATTTTTTAGAGAGAGCACTGCTATATATTTTGAATTCTTTTTCGTTAAGTACATTTTTAATTAGTGTGGCATCTTTAATTTGCCGGGTTACTTCAGCAATTATAAAAGGCACCATTTCTTCAGGGTTTACTTCAATTGCAAATCCTTCAGTGTTTTCTATAGCATTGTATAATGAATCACCAAGGTTAAAGAGGCGTGAATCTGTAAGATGCATAGTGCCATACAGGTAAGATGGCTTCTGCAGGCCGTTTCCGCTTATTCTCCATAATAGTGTGTTTGGTAATTTTTGGGATTGAGCAGTGATTAAGCAAAAAGTAATATAAAGAAAAGTTAGTGCGGAGAATTTTATCATAGAGTGCAGTTAGGTACAAATATAATTTAAAGGGAATAGATATTAATTTTCGTACAACTTTATGAATTACAAACAAACTCATCTAAATAGGATGGTTCCTTTAAAGGGATTTGCAATATTTCTTACACGAATACTTTGGAGTAAATTTCCAATAGTGTGGGAGATTGCATAGAATGATCGCAGGTGTTAATACAGCAGTTTAAAAATTTTATTAGCGATGTAAAAGCAAACCCGTCAATAGTTATTTATTAACCCCATGTAATATCTCCTTGTTCCAATGATGCGATAAAATTGCCTGATCTCAGCTCCCCGGAAGCAAGCATTCCCTGCATTTCGCCGGGAATAAAATCGAGGCCGCCCGGCCCTCCTCCTAAAAAATCTGCGGGGCGTATTGTAAAAATTTTCAATGGCATTTTATCTTCAAAAGGGTTGGAGCCTGCTCCTAACCTGAAATGCTCATCCACCTGATCCCTGCTAATCCCTGCATTAACCATTTTCTCCTTTACAGCATTTATATAAGTGAGGGCAGCATTAAATTCCTGCGTAAGCAATACATCATTTTTTCCCACATCTACACCAAACAGGTCAATGGTTCGCAATAAAATATCAAAAAGGCCGGCAAAGGGCTCATCTGTTCTACGCGGTTTAACTTTCCCCGGGTTTAAAAGAATTACAAAAATTTCTGTTGCTCCGGCATCTATTGCCATTTGTACCCCTGCATATTCCAATACGCCTCCATCCGCATATTGGAGATCACGTGTTGCATCAGGGCCTGCATGAATATTTACCTTAATTGGCGGCATGAATACGGGAATACAGCATGATGCTAAAACTGCCCTTCTGTAATGGTCTACTCCATTTATTTGTGTAACAGTATAATCTTTGGGATTAATACTATTTGCATCCGTAGCAAATACGGTGAGCTCACCGGTTTGCAAACAGGTAGTAGTAAGAAAAACTTTTTTATTTGATGCCAGGAGTTGGTCAAATTTAGCTTTGGGATAGTGTCTTTCTATCAAGTCCAAAGTTCTGTTAACGTCAAAAAGAGATGATTCATTTATACGCTCGGTGAGGTTGAATTTTTGTAGAATATCAATAGTATTGGTTGTTGTATATATTTCCTCCAAAAGAGCATATTGCTTAAGAGATGCAAGTGTTACTATTATTGATCCGGCACTTGTTCCAACAAAAATATCAAAATCAAGGTTTGGAAATTTAGCAACTAAATCTTTAAGTACTCCAACAGCAAAAGCGCCTTTAGAACCTCCTCCGCTTACTACTAAAGCTCTTTTCATAATGAAAGTTTTATTTATCAATTATTATTAGGCCCTCTTTCGTCAATGCTCTGCGGAAATTTCTTTTTGCTGAGGCGTATTCCCACATGCGTTTGAAACCACCATGTATTATGGTAATAATCGCGGTGAGTAGTAAATCCGATATTTAAAAAACCTGCTTCAATCCCTAAACCCCCGCCTATAAGTTTGTAATGCCCGGTTCCCCATAAATGGTCTGCTGATAAATGAATATTACCTACACTTCCAAAACGACCTAAAGGATCTGATTTAAATGTTTTAAGCTTAATTGAGATTGTCGGCCCAACACCTGCCTGCAATTTTTTATCCGAATAAAACCCATCTGCTAATATTCCAACCCTCATCACATGTACTAATGATTTAGGTGTAATGTATGCGGCTATCTGCACTCCGCCAACGTACAAGTCCGGCCTTGATTTAAAATTTGTAGTGAGGCCGTTATGAAGTCTCAATTGCAGTAAGACAG